>JAYUDQ010000105.1:0-6702 GCA_043739745.1 Acidimicrobiia bacterium
CTTCGACGCTCGTCAGCTGCGTTGTGGTTCCCGGCGTCGTGAGTCCCGGCGTCGTGAGTCCCGGCGTCGTGAGTCCCGGCGTCGTGGTTCCGGACGCCGACTTCGGGGTCAGCGTCCGGCAGGAGCGGAAGGAGGGCTGCTCGTCCACGCGCGATCCGTGACCGGACCGTTCCGGGAGGGATACCCAGGATTTCGGCGATTTCGGCGTAGTCGAGCCCGCAAAGGTCGCGCAGGACCACCGCAGCCCGGAAGTCGTGGGGGAGCGCCCGAAGCGCGGCCTCCACATCGACACGGAGAGCGGTTGCATCGCCGGTTGCGTCCGTACCTGCCGGACCGCCCGTCGGGGAGACGACACCGCCCCCGGTCTCGACCAGTTCGTTGCCACGACCGTCGCCGCGGCGGCCCGACTCGTCCCAGGGCTGCGGTCGTCGTTTCCGTCGTCGGAGCTCGTCCAATGCGGCGTTGGTGGCGACGCGGTACGTCCAGGTGCCGAATGAGCTCGTCCCATCGAAATGGGCGATCCCCTTGGTGATGGCGATCAGAGCATGCTGCGTCGCGTCGGCGGCGTCCGCCTCGTGGGTCGTGATCCGCCGGCAAACAGCCGAGATGCGCTCGTAGTGACGCCGTAGGAGCTCATCGAGCGCGGCCCGTTCGCCACGCTGTGCCGCAGCCACGAGCACGATGTCGGTGAGATCGCGGGTCCGCTCGGGCCGGCGCGCGGCACCCGCAACCGCGTCACTCATGGCCACCCATTGTGACCATTTGGCATCATTTGGTCGCTGGCTGTCACTATCCGTCACCCACGCGGCGAGAGCTCGCCGATGACGACCCTTGCCGTCGAGCCCACCTTTGGTCCGAGATCGGTGATCCACAGCAGGACGTAGCGGCCCCGCGCACTGCGGAGTGTGACATCGAACTGTGCGTCGTTGGCGTCGCTGATGGCACCGACCTGAGTGCCCCAATCATCGAGCGATGCACCGACGCTGTCGGCGACGTAGACCTGCGCGCTCCATCCCCGGCTGGGAGTGAACACGCTGAGCTGTTTCAGTTCCCGAGAGCTTTCGAGCTGCAGGATCACGCCGACTCCGGCCTTGCCGTTCAGGTTTCGGGTGCCGTACTGCTCGGTCGACCACGCGGTGTTCGCATCGCCGTCGACCAGGCGGAGCAGGTCTGCGTCGTGCTCGCGACGGTCGCCCAGGGGGTCGTACGACTGGACGCCGACCACCGACAGTGGTGCGGCTCGGTTGTCGGTCTGGAGGCGGTTCGCGGCAAGGACACCGGCACCGGCCCCCAGCGCAAGGCCGACGACAACGACGAATGCCCCCAGCGCGCCGAAGCGTCGACGCCTGTCATTCCGGCCGCGTCCGGACAAGTTGGTCCCCCGCACGATCGTGGGGTCGATCCGATCCTGCCCGGTGCTGGTGATGCCGGCGGGTGGTGTGTGGTCGGCCTCGGTGCGGAGAACAGACGGCTTGGCGTCGTCGGCCACGAGGTCGATCGCCCGGAGTGCCCGAGCCATGTCCTCCGCTCGTTCGAAGCGATCCTGCGGATCTCGGGCCATGGCTCGCAAGATCACGTGCTCGAGGCTGCGCGGTATGCCGGCCCGGATGGACCGCGGTTTGGGTGCCGTGGCTCGCACGTGTTGCAGGGCGGTCGCCATGTCGTTGGCCCCGGCGTAGGGAGGTCGACCGCACGCCATCTCGTAGAGGACCACGCCGAGGGAGTAGATGTCGGAGCGGGCATCGACCGCATCGCCCTCCACCTGCTCTGGGGCGAGGTACTTCGCCGTGCCGAGGATCGCTCCGGCCTGTGTGAGGTCCTCTCCGGATCGATCCTCACCCTGCGCCAGTTTGGCGATGCCGAAGTCGACCACCTTCACGTTGCCTTCGGCGGTCACGAGGATGTTCGCCGGTTTCACATCTCTATGGACGAGGCCGCTGCGGTGCGCGTAGGCAAGACCGTCCGCGGCCTCCGCAGCGATGGCCACGGCGTCGGGTAGTGCCAGACCGCGTTGGATGAGTGCCCGCAGTGATTCGCCGCGGACGAGTTCCATGACGATGTATGCCCGCGGTGATCCGGCCCCCGGCCGTCCTGCCGGTATGTGGTCGACCCCGGTGTCGAAGACGGCAACGACGTTCGTATGGCTGAGCCGGGCGATGGCCAGCGCCTCACGGCGGAAGCGACTCACGAATCCGGCGTCGTCGGCCAGATGCGCATGCAGCATCTTCACCGCCACCCGCCGGTCGAGGTTGGTGTCGTGCGCCTCCCACACCTCCGCCATGCCGCCTCGCGCGACGGGCTGCTCGAGCCGGTAGCGGCCGCCGATCAGCTCGCCGCGAGCGCCCACGGTGGGCGTTGCGACGGTCCGGTCGGTCGACGCGTCGGCCGCCCGGCTCGATGGCGATGCCGGGCGAGTCTGGGGGCGCGGCCGAACCTGCCCGTCGGTCGACGCGCCATCAGTGCCGTCCGTACTCTCGTCGTTCTCCCAGATCGCAGGCCTCGCAGTTTCCTGACCGTCACACCTGTGCGCGGCCGGGCGTCACGCGGCCGAGACCGGCGATGAGCTCGGCAGGTTGAAGGTGAGCCCCATGAGGCGGGGTCCGCCATGGGTGCCGATCACGGCACCGATCTGACCGACGACGATCTGGCTCCGCGGGAAGACGGCATCGAGCAATGCGAGGAACTCATCGACGTCGGGTGCGTCACCATGCATGACGGACACGTTCTCGACCGCGCCGTACTGCGCTTTCGCGTCGGCGGCCAGCTGGACGAGGTGGGCCAATGCCTTTGCCCGTGTGCGTTGCTTGCCGGCCTGTTCGACCGCCCCGGAGCTCACATCAACGATTGGCTTGACGGAGAGCAGGGAGCCGATGAGCGCTTGTGCGGCACCGATCCGACCGCCCTTCTTGAGGTTCTCCAGCGTATCGAGCGCCCCGAAGACCTTGGTGTTCCCGATCAGCGCGTTGATCGCCGCTTCGACGTCGTCGACCGATCCACCAGCGGCCGCAACCTTTGCGCCGGTGGCGGCCATGGTCCCCTCCCCCATCGTGATCGAGAGCGAGTCGATGACCCGGACGTCGATCACCCCCTCCATCGCCTTCGCCGCCAAGACAGCAGCTGCATACGTCGCGGACAGCTTGGATGACAGGTTCACACAGACGACGCCCGGGCAGCCTGCATCCGCAGCGGCGCGAAAGGCCGCTTCGAACGCGCCCGGAGACGGCGCAGCGGTCTCCGGGAGCACGGCGGACGCGCCGACCTTCTTCCAGAACTCCTGTGTCGTGAGGTCGCGGCGATCGACGAACTCGTCGGTTCCGAAACGGATCGTGAGTGGGACGACCTCGATGCCGAGCGAGGCGACCGTCTCGGTGGGCAGGTCGCAGGCACTGTCGGTCACGATGCGGACATGGGGCATGGCGGATTGGTCCTCATTGGCCCGTGGGTGGGCGATGGTTGGTTCGGTCGAATTGCTATCTGTCTTCGTGTCGGGTCAGCGGCCTATCCCGATGCGACGGCGAAGGCCAGCGAGAACCGATGCGAACTCGGTCACGCCGACCAGGCGGCCGACCACGGCATAGACGGTAACACCGCATGTCACGGCGGTTCCGACTTCGACCACGAGGCCGAGCCGACCCGGGAGGCGCAACGTCGCGCCCGTCCCGACGAACAGCCGACAAGCGCCGATCGCAGCCAGCTTCGTGGCGCCCGCCATTGCGGCCGAGGCGAGCGCGATCCGGCCGAGCGCGCTGAGCAGCTCGCGTTCCTTCAGGCCGCCTGTGCGGCGGCTGACTCGCCGGAAGGCCAGCAGTGCGCTCACGAGATAGGCAACGGAGAACGACAGAGCGAGTCCCTCGACCCCCATCCCCATCCGGTACAGCACCGCCGCGACCACGATGTTGATGGCGTTCTCGATGATGTTGATCTCGAAGGTGGCCCGGGTGTCGCGCATGGCCTGGAAGGCGTTCACCAACACCAGATAGACGCTGAATGCCGGCAGACCTACGGCGAACGCGCGCAGCACGTCGGCCACACGGTTCGCTCCACCGGCACTCAGCGCGCCGTTCCTGATGAGTCCGACGATGGGCCGGGAAAGGATCACGTAGCCCACCGCGGCCGGCACCATCAGGGCCAGGATCGAACGGATCCCGGAGGTGAGGCGGATGCGGAAGCGCCCGCGGCGGCGATCGAGGAACGCTTCGGCCAGGCTCGGCTGCAGTGCGGTCATTATCGATACCGCGAACACCCCGTGGGGGAGGAGGAAGAACGTGGCATAGGCTGAGCTGTAGGCGGTGTAGTCGCCGTCGACGCGGTTCGCGGTGTTCGTGATGAACGTGAGCGCGACCATGTTGGCCACGACGTACCCAACGGTCCACCCCGACAACCGGATGAGTTCGATGACGGCAGGATGGCGTGGCTCCCAATGCCAGTGCAGCCGCACACCGAGGCCGCGCAGGGACGGGAGGATGGCAAGACCCATGACCACGACGCCGGCCGTCGTGCCGAGCCCGAGCAGGAGCTTGGCTGGCCCGTCGAAAGCGACGGCCTGCAGGGTGGCGGTGGTGCTCCGGCCGGGATGGGGCACGAGCGCGTGGACGATGCGGCGGGCCCACAACAGCACCACGATCACCACGACGTTGTTGAGTACCGGGGCGAACATCGGTGCCGCGAACCGGCGGCGTGCGTTGAGCATGGCACTGGCCACAGTGATGAAGCCGTAGACCCCGATCTGCGGGGCGAACATGCGCAACAGCTGCGCCGCGACGCTGCGCTTCAGGCCGTCGCCCGGCTCGCTCAGCAATACCCACACGATGGCCGGCGCGGCGACGACCACGATGGCCACGGCACCGAGCAGCACCACTGCGACGAGGCTGACGATCGCGTTCACCCCGTCGTGCGAGCGTTCGTCGTCACGTCGGAACAGCCCGACGAAGATGGGGACGAGAACGGCCGAGAGCACGCCGCCCGCGACGAGCTCGTAGATCATGTTCGGCGTGTTGTTGGCGGCCGTGTATGTGTCGGCCAATGCGGTGACGCCGAAGCCGAGCAGTGCGATGGTCCGAATCGCCCCGGTGACGCGCGAGAGCAGAGTGCCGGTGGCCATGACGGCCGCTGAGCGGCCGAATCCGTCCTCGTTGCGGGTTCGAGCGAGGTTCGGCCCGGCTGCGCTCATGGCCAACCCCTCATGGCCAGCCGTTCATGGGCGACCGCGCCAGCGCGAAGGATGGTTTCCGACCGCCTTCTTGCGCCGTGAACGCACGATCGACCGTGTCCACCACACGGCCAGGAACGTGAGCGCGCCGATCGTCAGGACCTGGCCGAGAGCGCCGACGAGCGTGGAACGCAAGGTATAACGGTCGCCGCTCAGCTCGTAGCCGTCGGCAGCCCGCATGCGCACGAGAAGCGAGAATGATCCGGGGCCCCGGGTCTCGACCACGATCCTCGGCTGTTCGACTCTGCCCGGTACGTCCACGACTCGTCGCAGTGACCGGAGCGGCACCGGTGAGCCCGACGATTGTTCGTCTCGCAGCACCACGTTGTCGCTCGACACCTCGAGCGTGACCCGGACCGGGCGTCCGGTGTCGTTGCGGATCACGATCGGGACGTTCTGCTTGCGCGCCGTGAGCGTCAGCCGTTTGGGAATCGCAAGGCGCACAGCGGCGAGACGACGCTGGGCGTCGCCGGCCGTGGACCGCAAGTAACCGGCGCGCTGATCGATTGTCAGGTCGGCGGCGAAGGCCCGGGCCAAGTTCTCCGAGAGCTCCTCATCGGAGGGCGCTGGGGTAATGAAGAGGCTTCGATAGCCATTGACCTGACTGCGGGCCCGCTGCGCCTGAAGGACGAGTGAATCGCTCATCGCCGAGCCCGACCCCGGCCGGGCGATACGCACGACCGGGTCACCGGCGGTCGTGATTCGAAGCGGGAGGTCGAAGAGACTGGAGACCGTGCGGGCCTCGAAGGTCGGCACGTCTGCCCCGACACCGGCGAGGAGGAGATCGAGCACGGTCTGTGAACTGTTGTCCGGAAGGAGCACGGCGACGCCACCCGAACGGTTCGGCGCGTCGAAGTGCAGCACGGCCAGGTCAGCCAGCAGATGCTGCGCGCGCAGCACGTCGTCGGTTGCTGCGGAACGATTGGAGAGCGACTCCGTCAGATGGGCATGCAGAGCGGGGTCGAGGACGATGAGCGGCACCGCTGCCGTTGCGGTGCCGTCGGGCGCAGCTGGGTCGGGATCGAGAACCTCAGGGCGTCCGGGAGCCAGCCGGGGGGTTCTGTCCGCAAGTATGTCGTCGGAGGCCAGGATCTTTTGCGCGCCAAGGATCTGTAGCGGTACACGTCCCGGGACGCCGTCGATCAGCAAGCTCACGCCCGGCGTCGGGGTAGCGGCGATCACCCGTTGCAGGATCTGCGCACCGAGGGTGAGCTGATCCTTCAGCTCGGTCTGCAATGCCGGAATGTTCATGTCCGCGGCGCGCCACCGTACGTAGGGCGACGCGATGATCTCGCGGCCTGACACGGTGGCTCTGATCTGGTCGAGGAGCCCCTGCACGCGTCCCTTGTCGAGGGCCTCGACCGTCTCGGGCGTCGGGAGCAGCGTTGCGGGCACCAGCGGATGGTTCTGGAGTGCCTCGATGCGGCCCACGAAGGCGTCGGTCGGCGGGATGTCCAATGTCCCGTCCGCCGTTCTCGAGGGCGCGAGGTGCA
>JAYUDQ010000106.1:0-2554 GCA_043739745.1 Acidimicrobiia bacterium
CCTGAGAACAGCAGGGTCGGCAGCGGCTGCGACTCGCCGAGCGGATTGAGAAGTGCGTGCCGGATCGCTGTGCGCGGATCGCTGAGTGCCTCGAGCGGCTCGGGCGCATAGATGACCCGGCTACCGATCGGCAGCTTCTCGAGCTTGAAGCCCTCGCCGTGCCAGAACAGCGTCGGCGGTGTCGAACGGTCAACCTCGAGCACGAAGCCGGGGCGTGCACCCTTGTGCTGCTTGGTCACGACAATTCCTCGCTCATGGGTCGGCCAGGAGTGTGGCCGCTTCGGTGCTGCGTCATCGGTTGCGTTCCTTCTCGTTGCGGAGGTCGAAGGCGATCTTCACCGCACCGCGGGCGCCGGCCGCGGCCGCGTGGGCGATCGCGTCTTCGTACTGGTCGAGCGAATAGGTGGCGCTCACCAACGAGCCGAGGCCGAGCGCTTCGACGAGCGCGAACGCCAGATCGAACGTGCGCGTACCATTCGCGAACGGCTCGGTCCCGTAAGCATAGGCACCGACGAGCGCGATCTCGCGGTGCCACAGAGGCGTGAGGTCGAGCTTCACGACGGCGGGCATGCCGACCAGTACGACACGGCCGCCGGGGCGTACGACCGAGAGTGATTCGGTGATCGACGCACTCGAGCCGACGCAGTCGAAGACCACATCAGCGCCGCCGGTGAGGCGTTCGATGCTGCCATCGCCGATGGCCATCGAGCCGGTCGTGAGCCGAACGGCCCGGACGAGACCGCCGGCGTTGACGACGTTCGTGGCGCCGAAGCGCGTCGCAAGCGTGCGCTGCTCGGGATGCTTGGCGGCCACGATCAGGTGGGCGGGGGCATTGAACCGGGACATGGCCGCGATCGTGAGCAGCCCGAGCGTGCCTGCGCCGATAACGGCCACCACAGCACCGTCGAGCGAGCCGGGAGACAGCGCGGCATGCACTGCGCACGCGGCCGGCTCGACCATCACGGCGTCTTCGTCGGTGAGGGAATCGGGCACGCGATGGAGCTGCGATGGCGCGGCCACCATCGACGTCGACCAACCGCCACCCGTCTCGCAGCAGAAGCCGGACTGCAGGCCCGGCTTGAGGGCACCGAATGTGATCCGTTCGCAGCGGCCGAGATCACCTGCAGCACACGCGGTGCATACCGGCTTGATGGAGCGGGCGGCGCAGCCGAGCACCGGCTCGATCACCACACGAGTGCCGTCGTCGAGGTCACCCACCACCTCGTGACCTGGGACGAACGGGAACGAAACGATGGGCTCGAAGTAACGCGACGAGCGACCGTCGACCGTCGCCAGATCACTGCCGCAAATGCCTGCGAGTCGGGGTCGGACACGGACCCAACCAGGTCCGGGCAGGGCCGGAGCCAACGCCGCCGTGTCGAGCGAAAGAGGACCGAACCCGGCACCGCGGCCGGGCTTGCGCATCCCGGCCAGCCGAGCAGCAGCGAACCGCGGGATCGAGCGCTCGAAACGAAGGGCTTTCATCGCGAACCACCCGATGATCGGTCGGAGCGGCCGCCCAGTCGGTCAGCGAAGCGACCACCGAGGCTTCCCCCGACCCAGCGGGCCGCGTCGGGGGTGCGGGTCGGAGCGAGGCGTCCAATCGGCAGGAACGGCTTCGATGCGCCGGGCGCCTTCTCCCAGTTCTCGACATGCCAACCCCGCTTGCGGGCGATCGTGGCCAGCTTCGCCTCAGGGTTCACGGCAACCGGGTGGCCCACCGCTTCGAGCATCGGCAAGTCGCTGGCCGAGTCGGCGTAGGCCACGGATTGGTCGAGATCGAGGCCTTCTGCGTCGGCGTACTGGCGCAGGATCATCGCCCGCTGCTCACCGGTCGGCGGGCCGACATCGAGCTCGCCGCTGAGGGTGCCGTCGGGCCGCACGCTCATCTTCGCCGCGACGATCTCGTCGAACAGCGGTCGTAGCGGCTCGACGAGAAAATCGAGCGCGCCGGTGATGAGGATCGTGCGATGCCCGAGGGCGCGATGCTCACGCACACGGCGGATGCCGGCCGGGAACGACTTCGTGACGACCAGTTCGGTGAGGTACTCCCATGCGTCCTCCGACAGAAGCGCTGCAGGAGCGTCCTCGTAGCGGCGGTAGAACGAACGCAGGAAGTCGCCGCGGTCCTTGCGGTCGAGCGCCAGCAGGCCCGGCGCGTCCTTGAGCATGCGGGCCGTGAACCTGAAGCGTTCGCCCCGGTCGAGGTCGCGCGTGGCCAGCCAGGAGAACGACTCGACGACATTCGAGGCGATGAGCGTGTTCTCCAGGTCGAAGGCGGCGATGTGACGGTCCTTCGACAGGATGGCCTTGCGTCCGCGGTCAGCCCGGGAGAGACCGTCCTTCTTCCCGGGCGTCGTCTTGACCCGGGCATGGACCACGACAGAGGGCAGGTGGATGTCGCGGATGTAGTCCCGCCACGTGATCGATGCCGGATCAAAGTTGAATGCGCGCTGATCATCTGCGGGCATACTTTCGAACAGTTCGATGAGCCGGTCGACACGGAACAGCGCCTCGGTCTCGGTGTAGGCGCCATAGAGCTCGACGTAGGAGA
>JAYUDQ010000107.1:0-15718 GCA_043739745.1 Acidimicrobiia bacterium
AGGAGGGGGGTCCGGCGCGCAGGACCGCCTGAGGGTTGATCCTGCTACGCACCCGGCGTTGCTGGCGGCAACGCATCCCTTGCGCGTTCGGCCGCCGTGCACCGGAGGTTGCCGCGTCGACGCGGCCGGGCGCGGCGGATCGGCACGGACGCTCCACCGCGGCTGCCACCGCGGTCATAGCCGCCGCCGGTGGATACCCGATGCAGTGCGACGTCCGATTCGTGGCCGAGGACGCCAAGCTCGCGTTTGCGTTCGTCCGGCGGGGCGCCATCCCCGAGCTCGCGGCCCACGCCATCGTGCCGCGGGTTGCGGGCTTCTCGGTCGCCGCTGGGCTGCTGCTGTCGGGGCGGACGTTCCTCGGCACCGAAGCCGTCTCACTCGGCCTCGTGTCGAAGGCGCTGCCGAGCGCGGACGTGCTGCCTGCCGCGGTCGCACTCGCCCGCGACATCGCCGTCGACACCGCCCCGGTGTCGGTTGCGGTGACGAAGCGATTGCTGTGGGAATCGATCGACCGGTCCATCCCGGACACCCTCTCCGCAGAGGACAAGGTCTTTGCGAAGGTGACGAAGCTCCCCGACGCCGGCGAAGGCATCGCCTCGTTCGTCCAGAAGCGGGAGCCGAGATGGACCGGACGGGCGACGCTCGACATCCTGAGGACTGACCCTGACGGCGGGCCAGGGCCGCCGCTCTCCTCGCTCGATCGAACTTCGTCGTCGGAAGCCGGTCGGAGCGGCTTCCGACGACAATGTTCCGACCGACCTTTGTCAGGTCCCGGTGAAGGTGGCGGGTCGCTTCTCCTGGAAGGCGAGACGCGCTTCGACGGCGTCGTTCGTGTTGGCTGACAGTTCCTCGAGCGCAAGACCGAGCGACATGATGTGGCCGGCCTGCATCCGCAGCCAGGAGTTGATCGGCACCTTCGAGGCCGCGATGGCCGCCGTCGGACCGGCAGCGAGGCGGTCGGCGATCGCCAGAGCGCGGGCGAAGGGGTCGTCGTCGAGGAACGTGACGAGCCCAAACCGCTCCGCCTCGGCGGCCTTGATGGACTCACCGGTCATCAGGTAGTACTTCGCCCGGCTCATCCCGATGAGGAACGGCCAGGCGACCTGACCGCCGTCGCCGGCACCGATGCCGACCCGGACGTGCGTGTCGGTGAAGATCGCGTCCGGTCCGGCGATGACGATGTCGCACAGCAGCGCCAGCGTGGCACCCAGCCCTGCGGCGTGCCCCGAGACCGAGGCGATGACCGGCTTCGTGCACGCGAGCAGGTTGTCGACGATCATGCGCGCTTCGACCCAGACGTCACCCATCGCTCCCGGCCAGTCCCCGATCATGGGGCCGTCGCCGGAGTAGTCGCCGCCCGCGCTGAACGCACGGCCGGTGCCGCGCAGCACCATCACCCGGACGGACCGGTCGCGCTGCGCGTCGATGGGAAGCCTCGTGAGCTCGGTGTGCGCGACCGCGTCCCACGAGTTGAGCCGCTCGGGTCGGGTGAAGGTGACGACGGCGACGCCGTTGTCGCGCCGCTCTATGTCCATCCGTTCGTAGTTGTCCTGAGTCAGCATCGGCATCCACACGGTCGAGGGAATCGGCGACCGCAGTATTGCATCCATCGCTATCATCACAACGAATCGTCGACCTCATCGTGACGACGGAAGCAATGTGCGAGGAGCCGACCGTGAATCCAGAGGTGCGACAGCTGCTTGGGCATCTCGACTTCGAGTCGGGCTTCGTCCGGGAGCCGCGATTCGACGACATCGAGGTGGCGATCGTGGGCGCCGGGTTCGGCGGGCTGCTCGCCGGCGGCGTCGAGTACCCGGTCGACTGCCTGATCTTCGCCACCGGTTTCGATCTCGCGTCGTCATTCACTTGGCGTAACGACTACGAGGTGATCGGTTGCGACGGCGTATCGCTGTCCGACAAGTGGTCCGACGGGCTTCCGGACGTTCCACGGCCTGCAATCAGACGGCTTCCCGAGCTGCTCTTCCTCGGGTCGACCCAGACCGGAGCGACCACCAACGTGCCCACGCCCTCGGTGAGCAGTCCCGCCACTTGGCCTTCATCGTCGAGCAGTGCCGCCAGCGCGGAGCCACCAGGATCGAGGCGACGGCGAAGGCCGAGGAGGCCTCGGTCGCCGAGATGCGAGACAAGGCCCGCCTCGTCGAGGTTCTACGCCGAGTGCACACCCGGCTACTACAACAGCGAAGGCGCACCGGGGAATACGAACGGCTTCTTCGCCAGTTCCTATGGCGACGGTCCCGACAGGCTCCTCGAGATCCTGGCGTCGGCGCGCGCCACCGGGCCGCCCGGCATCGAGTTCCGCTGATCCTGGACCAACGGTCAGCGCAGGGTCGGAGTCGCGAGGGCTGCGGGGACGGCCGGGGTCGCGGCGGGGTCGAGGCGCCGGCGCACCAGCGCTGGGTACGCCACTGCGCCCATGACGAGCACGGCGACGCCGCCGAGGCCGAGGCCGTAGCGGGGTCCGAGATGGTCGCCGATCCACCCGACGAGCGGACTTCCGATTGGCGCGGATCCCATCAACGCCATCGCGAAGAGCCCCATGACTCGGCCACGCATCTCGGGACGCGTGTTGAGCTGCAGGGTTGACTGGAGCATGGCGATCAGGGCCATGCCCGCGCCGCCGAGCGGGACCATCCAGATCATGGCCATCGTCACCGTCGGCGCCGTCGCAACCAGAAGCGTGCTCACCCCGAAAAGCGCCGTGCCGACGATCACGGTTCGCCCGGTGGGGCGCGGAATGCTGGCCAGCAGCAGACCGCCGGTGATCGCGCCAACGCCCATGAGGGCGCTGAACGCGCTGTAGATGCCGGCACCGCCGTGGAACGTGAACCTCGACAGGAGCGGCAGCACGACCGGGTACTGCCAAGCGAGCGTGCCGAAGACACCGAGGAGCAGGAGCGGCACGAGGAGCTCGGGTGTCGAGCGTACGTAGCGGAAGCCCTCCCGCAACTGCCCTTTCGCGGCTTCGGCACGCGTGCTGGGATGGAAGGCTTCCGAGCGCATCGCGGCCATGGCGAAGATCACCGCGACGTAGGAGACGGCGTTGTAGACGAAGCAGGCGCCGAGACCGACGGTGGCGATGATCAGCCCGCCGATCGCCGGGCCCAGGACGCGGCTCAGGCTGGCCATCACCGAGTTGAGGCTGACCGCATTGGTGAGCTGCTCAGGGCCGACAAGCTCGTATATGAACGTCCCACGCAGCGGATGGTCGAGGGATGTGACGAGACCGAACCCGCCGGCAAGGACGTAGATGTGCCACAGCTCGACCCGCTCGCTGAGCACGAGCACGGCGAGCGAGAGGGCCAGCACTGAAGAGACCGACTGCGTGACGTAGAGCGCGGCGCGCTTCGGGACCCGGTCGGCCAGGAGCCCGCCAAAAGGCGTCAGCAGGAGCATCGGCGCGAACTGGAGCGCTGTCACGAGGCCGAGCGCGGTCCCGCTCCCCGTGATCTCCAGCACGAGGAGGCCCTGTGCCATCGACTGCATCGCGTTGCCGGAGACCGAGACCAGCTGCCCGACCATGTAGATCCGGAAGTTCGGGATGCCGAGCGCAGCGAAGGTACCCCGACCCCTGGTGCGCGACAGCAGCGACCGCTGCGACCTCGCCTCACTGCTCATGCGCACGAAGGGCGTTGCGTCAACCTGCCACGGCCATGCGGTTCCCCTGCTGTGCGGTGTGCTCATTCACGATCCGGTCCCACGCCGGCAGCCAGGCGCAGAACTCGATCACCATGCCGTCGGGATCCTTGAGGTAGCACGACGCGGCATAGGTGTCGTCGGCAATGGCATCGAGGGTGTGTTCGCTTTGCCGGTCGACGTGATGGGCGACGAAGTCGAACTCGACTCCTCGCGAGGTGAGCCGCTCGTGCATGGCGCGGATGTCTTCCGGCGCGATCCGGAAGGCGACGTGATGCATCGATCCGTCGGCCGACGGTTCCTGGTAGTTCATCGGGAACGCGACGCCATCGGCCCCACCTCTGCCCGCGGCGAAGTAGAAGAATGCGAGGCAATCGCCGTTGCCGACGTCGAAGAAGAAGTGCTGTCCCATCCCCTGCGGAAGCTCCATTGTCTTCACGAGCGGCATGCCGAGCACCCCCTCGTAGAACTCGACGGTGCGCGCCATGTCACTGCAGACCAGCGCGAGATGGCTGACTCCCCGGAGCTGGATTCGATCGTCGTTCACGGTGGACCTCCCCTGTCGGCAGCGGGGGTGCCCGCTGCTTTCGAGATAATACTCACTACGATTATCCTGGATCGAACGTCGGGGCTCCACCCGGCCATCACCACGGAGGACCCAATGGCCCGTCTTCGGCTCGTGCCGCGCGAGGAGATCACCGACGAGGTCGTGCTCGACCGCTGGCAGGCGACGTTCGGGGAGTGCGACCCGGCCACCGACGAGTCGCTCATCGGACCCAACCACACCCGCGGTGACTACTGGGCCGCAATCGCGAACTCGCCCGAGACCGTGCGCCACGTCTGGGAGGGGTTCGCGTATCTCAAGTCCCAGGAGCTGCCGCGGGTCTACCGGGAGATCGGGATCACCCGGGCCGGCTACAACGTCGGCAGCGCGTTCGTCTACTCACAGCACTGCAAGGGCCTCCGCGCGAGCGGATGGCCCGAGGAGAAGATCCGCCGCCTGCCGACATGGCAGACCGCGGACTGCTACGACGACTTGGAGCGGATCCTCCTGGCCATCGCGGACGACCTGACGCTGCACCACGGCCGCGTTCCCGACGAGCGGTTCGACGAGCTCCGCACGCACCTCCCCGACAAGCAGATCGTCGAGTTCATCCACGCGACGCTCCTCTATCAGCTCCATGCCACGGTGTGTCGGGCGCTGCGGGTGGAGTACGACGACGTCGACGAGCGGGTCGCAGAGGTCGGCGCGGGCGAGTACACGCTCGGCGCCGCGCCGTCTTGAGGTGCCACGGCGCTATGACGGCCAGGCCTCGGGCACGCTCGTCGCGATCCATCGTGCAAGCTGCGCACTGACCTCCGTCGGCCGCTCCTGCGCGAGCCAGTGCCCAGCATCGATAACCACCTCCCGGAGTTCGGAGCACAGCTCGCGCATCGGCCCCGCGAGCGGCGAGCGCACCGCCTCGCAGACGTTCTCGTACCGCCCGGCGATGAACAGCACCGGAAGAGTGAGCCGCCCGCCGTCCAGCGCCTGTGCGGCATAGCGGGCGTTCGCCTCGTCGTTCATGTAGAGCGAGACCGGTCCGAAGAACCCGGTGCACTCGAGCGATTCGGCGTAGATGTGGAGCTCCTCCTCGGAGGCGATGGCCGTGTCCGCCGGAAGATCCGGAGCGGCATCGCGACCGCCGAACCACCCACCCGACGCCCGCATCGATGCCGTGGAACCAGGCTGGCCGACGCTGGCCGGGTTGCCCCGGCGGAAGAGCGCCTTGAGCGTGCGGTACGGATCTGCGCCGAGCACAGCAACGGCCCGGTCGAAGTTCTCCTGGTAGTAGTACACGTAGTCCCAGGGGCCGACCGGAAAGCGATCGGCCGGATAGACCGCCCGGTCGATGAGCGCCAGCACGGCGTCGAGACCGCATTCAACGGTCCGATAGGGCACGGACAGGCCCGCCACGGCGAAGCACCGGCCCGGGTGATGGCTGGCGATGTTCCAGACGACGGGCGCGCCCCAGTCGTGGCCGACCCAGACGGCGCGATCGTGCCCAAGGCCGTCCAGCAGCCCGATCATGTCGCCCACGATCAACTCCTGCGCGTAGTCCTCGTGACGCGTCGGGACGCCCGAGCGCCCGAAACCACGGAGGTCCGGTGCCGCTACTCGGAACCCGAGGCCGGCGAACACCGGCAGCAGCTTCCGCCAGGATCGGCCGAGTTCCGGCCATCCATGGACGAACACGATAAGCGGTCCGTCGATGGGTCCGGCCTCGAGGTAGCCGATGGTCTGACCGTCAACGTGCATCGCCTCTTCATGCAGACTGAAGGTGTCCATGGGCCACCCTGTCATGTCGTCGACAGCACCTCATGATGGGGCAACAGGCGGGCAAGTCGTTCGATCTGCTCCCAGAACACCGCGACGGTCTCGTCGATGATCTCACCCACCGTCTTGATCGAGCCGATCAGCGACGCCGATTCGCCGCAACCAACCATCGCGAGATCGACCCGCCCATGCTCGAACGCCTCGAGGAACGGCCCCGCGTACGGGTTCCCGGACGGATCGACCTCACCCCGGAACACCGCCTCGCCGAACTCGTTGCCGGCGACTCGCATCCGTATGCCCTTCATGCCCGGGTCGATGTTGAGGGTGACGTCGCAGTCGGTGATGGCCTGCTTCCAATTGCCGTGCACCGGACTCTCGACCGAGCTCATGAACCGGGTGCCCATGACGACGCCCTCGGCACCGAGCGCGAACGCGCCCGCCATGCCGTGGCCGTCGGCGATCCCACCGGCCGCAATCAACGGCACGTCCACCTTGGCCCGGACCTGCTGGAGAAGGGTGAACAGGTGCGGCGAACGCACTCCTCGCAGTCCGCCGCTCTCAGCACCCTCGACGATGAGCCCGTCGACGCCGGCATCCACGGCCCGCAACGCATCGTGCAGACTGCCCACCTGGTGGTAGAGCCTCACGTCGGACTCCCGGGCGCGACGCGCAATCGGCGTCGGATCGCCGACGCAGGTGACGAGCAACGGGGTGCGCCCGTCGAGGATCCAGTCGAGCACCTCATCGACGCGTCCTTGGCCCTTCAGCACCCGCAAGAACATTTGCAATCCTAGCGGCGCGTCCGTATGCGCGCGTACCAGATCGAATTGCGCCGCCGTCTCGTCGAGGCTCGCCGAGCTCGTCTCCATCAGCCCCATGCCGCCGGCAGCAGAGACTGCGCCGGCAAGCTGCGCTCGGGCAAAGTAGCCCACCGGCGCGTTGAAGATCGGGAACCGACACCCGGTGTCGCGCACGACTCTGTTGTCATCGAATGAATACCTCACGCGGTTCCCTTCCAAGTACCACCGTCGGCGAGGCGATCCCTCGGGAGCGGCCGCACCGGGCACCGTAGTGTGGCTCGATGTCGTCGCACGGGCTGATCGGACGGGGGGTCGAAATCGCGGCCGTCGAGGCGGCGGTGGCGGTCGCGCTCGACCGGGCGGCGCTGCTGCTCATCGAAGGTCCGGCCGGCATCGGCAAGACGGCACTCGCGGACCATGCCGCAGCGTCAGCCGCTGGGCGCGGAGCGGCACTGGTAAGGGCCGCCGCCGATCCACTGGAGAAGAACCGACCGTTCGGGCCGCTCATCGACGCCCTCGGCTTGTGGAGTGCGCTCGGAGGCCTGACCGACGCCCGAGGGACCGGAGGCTCGTCGCTCTTCGGCATCGCGGCCGACGGTCGATATCGGCTCATCGACACGATCTGCGCTCGGATCGAAGCGATGTGCGCCATCGGTCCGGTCGCACTCGTCGTCGAAGATCTTCACTTCTGCGACGCGACGGTGCTACTCGCACTGCGCAAGCTGCGCCAGCGGCTGTCGGCCCACCCGCTTCTCATCGTCGTCACCAGCCGACCCGTTGCCTACGAGCCCGAATCGCAGCGTCTGCTCGATGCGATGCGTCAGGATGCCGACGAGGTCCTTCGTCCCAAGCCGCTGACCCCGGCGGAGGTCGAGGAACTGGCGTTGCGGGTCACCGGTGGCGGCGTCGTCGGTCAGCGACTGGCCTCGTCGCTGGCCCGAACCGAAGGCAATCCCTTCCTTGTGCTCGGACTCGCCCAGGGCATGCGCCACGAGGGTGCGCTCGTGCGCGATGGCGAGAACGTCGAGCTCCGACCGGAGCACGTCGAGCGGGTGCCGGCCAGCTTCGGCGAGCAGGTCGCCCGACAGTGCCGGCTCCTCGATCCCGATAGTCGCGAGGCCCTCCATGCTGCAGCCGTACTCGGTGTCGCTTCCGACCTCGCCGATGTGGCGGGTCTGCTGGACGGCCGCCCTGCGCAGATCGTTCGCGCCCTCCGCGAATGCGCAGCCGCGGGCCTGATCGAGGAACCGGGGACGACGGTTCGTTTCGGGCACGATCTCGTGCGGTCCGCGGTGCTGGACGCCGCGTTGCCGGAGGAGCGCGCCTGGCTCCACGAGCGGGCGGCCCGCCGGATCGCGGCGCGCAACGGACCTGCGGCCGCGGTGGCAGCCCATCTCGATGCCAGTGGCGAGGCGACCGACGACGAGATCCGGCGCTGGCATCGTGCGGCCGCGATCGAGGCCCTGTCGCGCTCACCATCGACGTCGCGTCGCCTCTTCGACCGTGCCCTCCAGGTGACGTCCGAGGATCATCCGGAACGGCCTCGGCTGCTGGTGGAACGGCTCGGCGCGACGACCTCGGCAGGTTTGCTGGACGAAGCTCGGAGGCAGGGGTGTGCCCTCCTCGATGCGAGCTTGCCGCGCGACCTCGAGCTTTCGGTCAGGTGGCTCCTGGGAGGTGTGTTGTTGGTCGCCAATCGCGCGGCCGACGCCGCCGCGATCTTCGAGGGGGCGGCCGAGGAGTTGACCGGTACGCGCCAGGGCGCGCAGTGCCTTGCGATGGCGGCCACCTGCCACCTGGCGGCGATGGACCAGCGCATGCACCCCGCCAGCGATCGGGCGCTCGCTGCGGCCGATGTCACGCATGACGCCGTGACCACGACCGTCGCCTGCATGACGGCGTCGCGCGTGGCCGCCGGGCGGCTCGACTACGCCGCAAGTGTCGCCCTCATCGAGCGGGCCATCGCCGCAGCCGACGGTGACACGAGCCTCGAATCCCATCGCTATCAACCGCACTTCATGTTCGGGATGAATGCACTCGACGAGGGCGATGGTCCGGGTGTCCTGCACCAGGTGTCGCTCGGACGGCGGCGCAGCGAGGAGAACGGTGCCGTCTGGGCCGAGGCGCTGTACCACGCACAGGCGGGACTGGCCCACTACCTGATGGGACACCTCGACGACGCGATGGCGGACGCAGACGCGGGTCTCATCGCGGCCGAGGAGGTTGGTGTCGGAATGGCGGTGCCATGGTGTCTGGCCGTGCGGGCGCTGGTGCATCTCCATCGTGGTAACGCCCACTCCGGGGCCCTTACCGTCACCTCCGCAAAGGCCGCGTTGGCGACATCGACTGGTCGGGTGGGGATCGACCTTGTTGCGCTGGCCGAGGTACGACTTCTGGCGGACACCGTCGGGCTTGATGCCGCGCTCGCGCATGTGCGTGGTTCATGGGAACTGTTGCTTTCGCTCGACCATCCGTCGATGGCGTTCTCCATCGCCGGCGAGGCACTGCGGCTCGGGATCCTGGCCGGCGACACCGCCCTGATCGAGCAGCTCGCGACGGAGGTCCGACGGTGGCAGCGTGAGCCGCGCCTGGCGTGGCTGCGTTGGATCGCCGACGTCGCCGACGGCGTGCTCGGTCGGATCGATCCCTTCCCCGCACTTCAGATGGATCGCGCACGCCCGTCGCTCGCCGTTGCGGGCGTGGCCCTGGCCCTCGCCGCGACCGGGAAAGGTGGCCGCCCTGACGAACGCAACCGGCTGGTGCGCGCCGCCGAGGCCCTGCTGCTCGATTGCGGCGCAGTCGGCGACCTCGAGCGATCTCGCGCCGAACTCACCGACGTCACCCGTCGCGGCCGACCCGTACGCCGGGCCGTGCGCGGATGGGACAGTCTCACCGCCACGGAACGCCTCGTCGTCGCTCAGCTCGTGGAAGGCCGCTCCAACAAGCAGACCGCCGATGCCCTGGGCGTCGGGGTACGGACGGTCGAGTCGCACGTGACGCGCATCCTGCTGAAGCTCGGCCTGCGATCACGCTTGGCGATCGTTGCCGCAGCTCGGGGCGCGAAGACCGGCTGATTATTCCTCCGTAGAAGCACGGAGGCATGCCCGCGAACCGCTCCGTACCGTCTTGTGAAGGACCTTCTTCCTTCCCACGAGATGGAGAACACGGCATGAGCATCCAGCGGCACGAACGAGCGTTGTCCCTCCCCCACGATCAACGCGGGTGCCCCTCGGCTACGCGTCGTCCGCGCAGCCGACGGATGCACCCGCTGGTCACCGCACTTGCAGTGGCCCTCGTCGCCACCGCCGCAGCCGGCGCGACGAGCCAGCCACGGTCTGTCGCAGCAGCCTCACCCGCGGCCACCCCCATCGGTGCCCGAGGTCAATGGGTGGGCAACGTGAGCGGCAGCTCCATGATCGCGATCGTCGCCGATGGCCTCGAGGTGACGGCCTACGTGTGCGACGGTGTGCAGGTGTCGGCATGGTTCCGTGGCCTCGAGTCGGCGGGCCATGCCGTGCTTTCCAACCGTGAAGGCGCGGTGCTCCGGCTCGATCTCGCCGCAGGTCGTGCGAAGGGCTCGTTCACTCCCGCCGGCGGGGTGGCGCAAGCATTCGCCGTGCGCTCCTCCAAGCGGACCGTCCTCTACCGGGCCGAGGGAACGCTTGATGGCAAGGCCCTGCTTGGCGGCTGGGTCGTCGGGGCCACGAGCCAGCGGGGCGCCTTCAATGCGGGGCCGACGATCAACCCGGCCCCGAGCCTGCCGCAGGCGCCGACCCCACCCCCCTCGATCACGCTCAACATCGACCTCAGCAACCACTCCAGCACGATCGTGGCCAACGCGGTGCTCCCCGACGACCTCGCGCCACCGACACCCAACATCAGCGGCTTCGGCCAGTTCGTATTGCTCGGCCTCGGCGACTCCTACGGTGCCGGCAACGGCAATCCGTTCAAGCCGGCCGGCAACCTGGTCGGACCCTCGCTGCTGACTCCGTGGGACAAGATCGCGGCCCTCGGACCCGCAGCCGGCACGCTTGGGTTCGGGTTCCCGCTCGGCACCCTCCTCGGCACATTCGCCGGCCCGGCGTTCGCGGTTACTGCGCGGCTCGGCGGCGAGACATCCGTCCCCGAGGTGACGAAGGACAACGGCAACGAACAGTGGGGTGGATCGGCGACGAACACCTCGCCGCCCAGCGACGAGGCGTTTCGCGTCATCTGTCACCGCGGCAAGTCGACCTCGGAGAAGGTGTTCGAGCGGCTGAGCATCGACCCGAAGTACCAGGGCCGGATCACCTTCGTGTATTACAACTTCGCGTGCTCCGGTTCGCAGATCCGCCACCTGGCCATCCAGGCCTACGGCGGCGACCAGGACTTCAAGCGCAAAACTCGCGTCCCCGGTCAGATCCCGCCGCAGCTCGACCTCGTACGCGCGTTCCTCGGCGACCAGTCAGGCGATGCGGCCGTACAGAAGGCCCGCACGTTCCTCCAGGGCAAGGGCGTCACGTTCCCCAACCTCACAACGCCGCACATCGACGCCGTGTACGTGTCGTCGGGCGGCAACGACATGGGATTCGCCCCGGTCGTGACGAACTGCGCGATCCTTCCGCTCCCCGACTGCGGAACCGGCAGCGACATCGAGCAGCGGGTCCTGCACGGGGAGGGCGGCGACGCGACCAACGACGACACGTACTTCGGTGCGCTGTCAATGCCGCAGTCATATCAGACGTTCAACGACCGTCTCCGCGCCCTCTCGGTCGTCCGCGGCGGCCCACAGAACGTCGCACCGACACACCTCTACCTCGGCGACTACCCGAACCCGGCGTTCCGGTCGGCATCGCAGTTGTGCGACTCGACGACCGGGCCGCTGCACAATGACACCCTCGGGTTCCTGTCCCAGGCCGACGCCACCTATGCGGTGCACGTCACCAACCTTCTCAACGGGAGCGTCCACGCCGCAGCGAACACGTTCGCAGCACCAATGACGGACGGCCGCGGTGGGTGGACCGAGGTGGCCGACAACAGCCATGCGTTCGACGCGAACGGGATGTGTGCCCCAGCGGGCCAGCGGTTCCTCAACACGGGCGCGGACGGGCTCGCCGCTACCGGGAACAATCTCGGCCCGCCGTTGCACGTCCTCGACGTTTCAGCTTCGATCATGCACCCGAACAACCTGGGGTACGAGAAGTTGGCCGACGGTCTCGAGCCGATGATCCGCTCCCAGCTGGACGACATGATCGCGGCTGTGCCCGCGACGCCTACCCGCTTCCGTCAGGTGAGTGCGACGGTGAACGGAGCGATGGGCCTGCGATGGGACGACAAGGCCAACAACGAGGACAAGTACGACGTGCTGTCCCGACCGGCCGGCTCGAGTGTCACGTTCATCGCCCAGCCCGGACCACAGCTACCGGCGGACACCACCCAGCTGACCCTCAATCCGGGGCAGGCGGCGACGCTTGAAGCGAAGGTGCGGGTCTGTACGCGTTTCGCGGTGTGCCGCGAATCCGATCCCATCCTAATCAGCAACGAAGCCCCCACGGTGCCATCGGGCCTCGCGGTCAACCCGGTGGTGAATCCGCTCGCGACCTCGACGGGCCAGTCAGTGACCCTCAACGTGGCGTGGGCCTCACAGGCGAAGAACGTGTCGGTGAACGTGGTCATCCGGGCGCAGGTTGGGACGTCTGACCGCGTGCGGGACTTCCGCGTCGATGCCTCGGGGGTCACCCCGCCGGCCACGTTCACGCTGGCCGAACCCATCGACCCCGCGACTGCTGCGCCGCGCTCACCGATCCCGACCGGCAACTACATCGTGCGCGTGCAGGGGTGCAACCTGCTGGGCTGCTCTGCGACCGGTGATGCCGTCACCGTGCCGGTGGCCGTGATCTCCGGACTCGCGCCGCCCGTCACCGTGCCACCCCGCACGACACCGTTCACCACGGTCCCGTTCGGCAAGTGACGCTGTCCAGTGCCGCGGAAGGGTTGAGTCACCGCAGGAGGTGCACGTGTTGTGCGTGCAGGGCGGCAAGGCCCTTGTCGAGGGTCACAAGGCGTCCTTCGTTGTGTCGTGTGAGTGCCACGAGGTAGGCGTCGGTGACCTGTCGGTGTCCGATGACCCCGGCGAGGTGGACTGCTTCGAACGGAAGCGCGTCAGGCCAGAAGGTGTGCCACTCCTGCGAGCGAATCGCATCGAGTACGGCAATTGCCTCCACGGCAGTCCGCCCTTCGCGCAGGAGAAAGCGAAGGAGTGTGCCTTCGGTTATAGGGCAGGTAGCGAGGTCGGGCTGTTCTTGCTCGAACCAGGTGAGAGCAACCGGATGATGGACGTGTTCGACGACCATGAGTGCGACCAGCATGTTGCCGTCGGCGAGGAAGGTGCTCATCCTTCGTCGTCCAGCGAACGGACGTCCTCGGCAGTGATCGAGCGTCCGACCGAGACCTGCGGCATGCCGCGCTTGGTCGTTGCGATCTGCGGCGCGTGTTGTCCGAGGCCCAAGCGGATCAGCTCGGCGATGACGTCGCTGAGCGACCGTTTCCCGTCGTGTGCGAGTTGCCGGGCCAGTTCGTGGAGGTCGGGCGGCAGATCGATCGTCGTTCGCATCAAAACATCATAGCATCAACTCACCGCGATGCGCACGGTGTGGCGAGAGTGTCAGGTCGGGGTGATCCGCCGTGCTCGGTAGATTGCGAATATGCGCTTCTGTCGTGCGTTCGTATTGGCCGTGGCATCCATCGCGATTGCCTGCAGCCCGATGCGCTCGGTTTCCGCAGCTTCCCGCCTCCCCGTTGCGTGCAAACTCGATTCGGTGGCTGTCCAACAGGTTCTCGGCGTGAGCGGTCACGAGCACTACGCCGGACCCGAAGTCATGTCCGGCGGCGCGTGCATATGGAGAACCACGGATCCCAACTGCTTCTTGCGCGTCCTTTCCGTCCGCCGGCATTCGACGAGCCTGGATCTCGCGGCGGTCAAGCGCCTGCTTGCCGAAGTGAAGCCGTTCGACCGGGCGCCCGCGGCGTTGGGAACGGACGCGTTCTACGCCCATACCGATCTTGGCGCTGGCGCGGCCATTGCCATCGAGCGGATCTACGTGCCGCGCAGCGATCGGAGCTGGCTGGAGGTAACGCTGTCGGGTCGACTCGGTCCTGACGGCTCGCGAGGGCTCCTCCTCGCGGCCGCCAAAGCCGTGCCTCCACTCGTCGGGTAGTGGGCGATCCGAGTTGCCGTTGATGCCAGAGCGTCCCCGTTCCGACGTCGGACCGAAGGTTCTTCTCCTCGCCTGCGGTGGAACCATCGCCTCCGTCGCATCGCCGACTGCCGGCGCGATCCCCCGGCTCTCGGCTGAAGACCTCACCATCGAACTGCGCGCCGGCATGCCCGAGTTGCGCCTGGAGGCCCGCACCTTCTCGATGATCGCCTCGTCGCATATGACGCTCGACGAGGTGCTCCGGCTCCGTCGCGAGATCGTCCGTTGCGTCGACGCCGACCCCGGCATTCGTGGCGTCGTCATCACCCACGGGACCGACACCATGGAGGAGGTCGCATACGCACTCGACCTCCTTTGGGATCGGTCGATACCGATCGTCGTCACCGGCGCGATGCGCAACCCCAGCGTCCTCAGCCCCGACGGCATGGCCAACATCGCCGGCGCAGTCGCCACCGCGCAGTCCTCGGGCGCACATGGCCTCGGCGTCCTCGTGGTGATGAACGATGAGATCCACACCGCGCGATTCGTCCGAAAAGGTCACCCTTCGAACGTCGCGACGTTCGAGTCGCCGACGGTCGGACGCATTGGCCACATCAGCGAGGGAACACCGCGACTACTGCTCGCACCCCGCTCGCGGGCAAGCCTGCGTGTCATCCCCGTGGGCGTCGAGGCGTCACCGGTTGCGCTCCACAAGGTCACAATCGGCGACGACGGCCGCATCTTGAGGCACATCCTCCCGGATGGCTACCGCGGGCTCGTCATAGAAGCCTTGGGCGGCGGTCATGTCACGCCGGCCATCAACGAGTCGGATGCCTTCGCCGAGATTCTGCGCACCATCCCCGTCGTGATGAGCACCCGCACCGGCACGGGGGAGCCCCTCCGCTCCACGTATGCCTTCGCGGGCTCGGAGACGGATCTACGCGCCCGCGGGGTGATCTCTTCGGGCGTCCTCGATGGCCCGAAGGCGCGAGTGCTCCTCACGCTGCTGCTGGCTGCTGGCGCGAGCCGCACAGAGATCGCCGACGCTTTCGTCGTGCATGGGATGCAGGACCGTTGACCTATTGACCACGGATGGTGGTCGCGTACACTTGTGACTGTGGTTCGCGAGATTGAGCCCGACACCGGTCGCCAAGCGGGTGTTCGACAGTCTTTCGTCGCGGACCTGCGCAAGCACTGGCGGCGTGTCGGCGCGGCGCTGTTGGCAACTCTGTTCCAGGCCCTGACCATTCTTCCGATTCCAATCCTCGTGCGCGAAGCGGTTGACGTCGCTATTCCGGGTCATCGGGTCGGGCGGCTCTATCTCGTCGCGGGAGGAATCGTCGCGCTCACGGCGCTGTCTGGTCTGTTCGGTGTCGTCGGTCAGCATTTCTTCCAGCGCTCCGTGAAGGAAGCCACTGCCTCGCTTCGTGAGAGGATCGCGGCTCGGGTTTTCCGTATGGACTATGCAGCGCTAGGTGATCTTGATCCGGCGGAAGCTCACGAGCGATTGATCACGGACCCCGGTTGGGTAGAGCAGGAGTTCAACATCGCCTTCCGTTCCGTGTTGCCGAACGTCGCCATCACCGTGGGTCTCGTCGTGGTGTTGTTGCGTGTGGACATTCGGCTTGCCGCCGTGACGGCACTGGTCGGGCCGCTCATCTATGCGTCGGTGCGACTCTCGCGACCCCGGATTTCCCGATTTACGGCGGAGAACCAACGGGTCTTCGAAGGACTTACCCGGTCCTCGATGCTTGTCATCCGGTTGCAGTCAT
>JAYUDQ010000108.1:0-2539 GCA_043739745.1 Acidimicrobiia bacterium
CGCCGACTACATCTCCAGCCGGGTCCCGAACGCACGCAAGGTCGTGATCCCGGACGCCGGTCACGCTGCCAACATCGACAATCCTGAGGCGTTCGACGCCGTCGTGCTCCAATTCCTCGACGACGTCCTCTGACGAGCCGCCGCACTCCCCTCGGTGGCAACCGATCATCCCGACCGCTCGTCTGCCAGAGCTCCGACTGCGGCGGAGCTGCGCGAAAACTTTCTTGACATTAGTTATAAGTGATGTGATTATTTCTCGGGCTCATTCGAGGAGGTTGTCTCGGTCCGCATGTTTAGGAACCTCGGGGGAGCTTTGACGAATCCCACAGCTTGTTGGCAGTGGATCCATCTCGATCCGAACACAGATAGGCCGCCGATCGGGAGCCTATGAAACCTGCGCCCTTCGTGTACCACGCGCCAACGTCGGTCGGCGAAGTCACGGCGCTCCTCCACGAGCACGGTGACGACGCGAAGGTCCTGGCCGGCGGTCAGTCCCTCGTGCCGATGCTGGCGCTTCGCCTCACGCGGTTCGACCATCTTGTCGACGTCAACCGGGTGACCGGACTGGCCGGTGTCGCAGGGAGCGACGGTGGCGTGCGCGTCGGCGCGACGACACGGCAGTGCGCCCTCGCCATCGACCCCGACATCATCGAGCGAGTTCCCCTTCTCGCTCTTGCCACGCCGTACATCGGCCACTTCCAGATCCGCAACCGCGGAACCATCGGGGGCTCGCTTGTCCATGCCGATCCGGCGGCCGAGTACCCGGCCGTCGCGCTCGCGCTGGACGCCCGATTCGAGCTGACCTCGTCGAATGGCGTCCGCGCCGTCGATGCGCGCGACTTCTTCGAGGGAACCTGGACGACCGCCGCGCTCCCGGGCGAGCTGCTCACCGCAGTCGAATTCCCGGTGTGGGGCCCGACAGCCGGTTTCGCCGTTCACGAGATCGCCCGCCGTCATGGCGACTTCGCCCTCGTGGGCGCTGTCGCCGGCATCGAAGTGCGCAACGGCACGGTCACGAAGGCGGCGATCGCCGTCTTCGGTGTAGGGCCGACCGCGGTCCGGGCGACCGATGCCGAAGCTGCGCTGCTCGCCGGAGAGCTCGACGCCACCGAGATCGGCCGCCGAGCAGCCGCATCGGTTCGCCCGTCCGAAGACGCGCATGCGACTGCCGCTTACCGAACCCACGCGCTGCGGGTGCTCGTCGCCCGCGCCGTGACCGACGCTCGGGCGGAGGCCCTCCGTGAACGCACCTGACGAGCACGATGTCCAATTGACGGTCAACGGCGTCGCGCTACGGGCACGCGTGGAGTCACGCCGAACGCTCGCCGACTTCCTCCGCGAGCAGTGCGGGCTGACAGGCACGCATCTGGCGTGTGAGCACGGGGTCTGCGGCGCATGCACCGTGCTGCTCGACGGTGCCGCGGTGCGGTCGTGCCTGCTGTTCGCTGTCCAAGCCGCCGGATGCGAAGTCACGACGATCGAGGGCCTGTCGCCCGAGGACGGCACACTGTCCGAGATCCAGGAGGCACTGCACCTGTGCCACGGCCTTCAATGCGGGTTCTGCACGCCTGGTTTCGTCGTCACGATCACCGCGTTCCTGGGGGGCAATCCGCATCCGTCGGAAGCGGAGGTGCGACAGGGCCTCAGCGGCAACCTCTGCCGGTGCACCGGTTACCAGGGAATCGTCGACGCGGTCCTTCGCCTCGCCGCCACCGACACTGCGTCGGCGTAGATCGAGGATGCGGCTTCGCGGATTTCCTACTGCATGGTGTCCCATTCGAGCGGTAGGTGGTCGAGGCCAAGCACGACGCCCCCGTGACGGTGGATGTCACCCGCACTGAGCCGGTACTCGGGGATCCGCTTGTGCCACTCCTCAAGTCCGATGATCAGCTCGGCGCGGGCGAGGTGTGAGCCGATGCAGCGGTGCGGTCCGGCACCGAACGCGAGGTGGCGGTTCAGCTTGCGGTTGAAGTCGACCTTTTCGGCGTCGGCGAACTCACGCTCGTCGCGGCCGGCGGCGACGGTGGAGATCATCACCCGGTCGCCGGCGCGCATGGGGCAGCCCATGAACTCGACATCCTGCGCCACCGTCCGCCCGAGGGTGATGATCGAGAAGTAGCGCAGGAACTCCTCGACCGCGTTGGGGATGATGGCCGGAGTCTCGACCAACTGGCGTCGGTGGTCCGGGTTCTGCGCCAGGAAGTGGAACATGAACCCGAACTCGCTGGCGACGGTGTCGAGCCCACCGAGGTACAGCGTCACGCTGTAGCCGATGATCTCGGCATCAGACAGCTTGCGGCCGTTGAAATCCGACGTGACGAGGCAGGACATCAGGTCGTCGGCGGGCTCGGCCCGACGCTTCCGTGCGAGCGCGCGCAGGTAGTCGTGGATCTCCGCCATCGCCGCCTGGGCGACGGCCTGGCTCTCGGGGTCGCTGCCCGCGTGGAGGTTCGTGTCCGCCCACTGGGACACCTGGTCGAGGTCCTCGGTAGGCAGCCCGAACAGCTCCATGAAGATGTACGTCGGGAACTTCTTCGAG
>JAYUDQ010000109.1:0-6662 GCA_043739745.1 Acidimicrobiia bacterium
ATCACCGTTTTCGTTCGTAAGCCATTCCGGCTGTTCCCGGAATGATGACCCGACGGGTCATAGGCCTCGTAGCCGAGATGCTCCGTCATCTCCGCGTCAAGACCAGCCTCAAGAACACGCTTCGTCAACCCGGCCAACAACCCACCCGGACCGACCAAACCCGAACCATCAACGCGGGCCCGCTCCATGAGCTCCACCGCCAACTCCTGCGTCGGAATCTTCCTCGCCAGCGACGCAGCCGGCACCGGCTCCATCATCGTCACCGCCGAAATCATCGTGTCAGACATTCAAAACTCCTTCTCGATCAGACCAGGCATCCGCCCGGCATGCTAGGGACTAGGAGTTACACCGTTGTAGTTACAGACCCTGCACGAGCTCTTCGACACGGGTCTGTTTGAGGGCCATACCGGCCTTGTCGATACCGAGTGTGGCCTTGATGTCCGCCCCGGTCGTCGCTGCTGGCTTCGACCCCCCGCTGCACGCACTGAGCACCAGCGCGGCAAGGAGAGGGGCGGCAAGAAGGACCTTGCGGTGGTGGTGGTTCGTGACGGAACGGCGGAGAGAATTGGTGTCCATGAGATCGGTCCTTGGGTAGGTTCCGCAGGAGTTGCGGAGGAATGAACCGAACATAAAGAGCTGTTCCTGTTGATCCGCTGAAGACCGCAACGACCTCACTGCAAACGCGACAAAGGGTTGAACGGCAATGCCGTTCAACCCTTCATCACCTATGAATCGCGTGTTCCTTGAGGAAGGAATCGTGCGACGAAGAACTACTTCTGCGAACCGCTCGCAGGCGCTTCGGTGCCGTCGTTCTGGTTGGCCGACGGGCCACCGTCGCACTGGGTCGTGGTGCCCTTCACGAGACCGTTCTCACAGTCGACGCCACCGTCGGCCTCGGCAGCGTCAGCCGCTTCCGTTCCGGCGGCCTCATTCGCATCCGGAGCCTCGTTGGCATCGGCCGTCTCGGTCCCGGCCGTCTCCGTTCCGGCCGGCTCCGTGGCATCGACTGCCTCGGTACCTGCCGGTTCAGCTGCGGTCGGCGCCTGGGTCTCGGCGGCTGCGACCTTCGGCGTGGCGGGAGCCACCGTCGCGGTCACGGGAGGGCTCGGTGTCGTGGTGCTCTGGGTCTTCGTCGCGGCATTGGCGAGCGCGCCTCCGCCGATGAGTAGCCCAGCGGTGAGGCCGATGGCTGCCCATCGCTTGTTTCGTGTGTCACGTTCCATGTCACTGTTCCTTTTCGATCGTCCTGACGAAGTGTCGGGAGTCGATGCACAGTGCGCCTTCGTTGCTGTAGCCCGCCTGAAGCGCCCTGAAGACCGTGTTCAGCACTGTGCGCGGCACTGCGAGCCTGCGCTATTGGCGGCTGACGCGTTCCCGCTTGCCATTCTTGATTTCGCTTCCCGCTTTTACCCGCTTGCGGGCTGTCGGGAGTAGCACCTCAAAGCAGGTCGCTGGTGCCTCGGTGACAATGACGCTTCCCCCGTGGAGTCGAACGAGATCGGCGACGATCGCAAGCCCGAGTCCGCTGCCGCCATGGTCACGATCGCGGGCCTCGTCGAGGCGGGTGAACGGTTCGAAGATCCGTTGGCGGGCATCGCGGGGGATCCCCTTGCCGTCGTTCATTACGCGGAGACGGGCTTCGGTTTCGGTCGTATCGAGGGTGACCTTCAACGTACGAATTTGCGTGACGGTCGGCGTTGTCGAGGAGGTTGCGTATGACCTGTGTCAGGTGATGCGGGTCGCCCGCAACAGCGACATTCGGTTGGATGGTTCGCTGGATCGCTACCCGCCCTGTTGGTCTGCGTTCGATCTCAACGGCGATGAGGTGCGACACGTCAACGGTCTGCGGGTCGGCGGGCGCCGATGCGGCGTCGACCTTCGCGAGAGTGAGGAGGTCGGCCACGATGCGCTCGAGTCGGTCGTGGTCCACGAGGAGATCGGTGGTCGTGGTCACCCAGTCTGCTGTAGTCGGGTGGGCGAGGTTGACTTCCATCGTGGTGCGCATCGTTGCCAGGGGATTCCGGAGTTCATGCGACGCATCGGCCACGAAGCGACGTTGCCGGTTCGCCGCTACCTCGAGTCGCTCGAGCATGTCGTTCATGGTTTGGGCCAGAAGCGAGATTTCATCGCCGGTGTTCGGGACCGGCACACGGCGGCGGAGTTGACCACCGGTGATCTTGAGCACCTGTCGTCGGATTCCTTCCACGGGTTCAAGGACGTGGCTCGTGAGCACCCAGGTGGTGACGCCGACGAGCAGAACAAGCATGGGGATTCCCGCCATGAGGGCGGCCCGGACGGACGCAATGGCATCGTCTGCGGCGTCAAGGGATGACGCCGTGTAGATGAGGACACTTCCCGACGGCCCTACGACGCGCTGCGCCACGATCCGAAATCGCTGACCGTCGCCGCCGGGAAGCGTGTTGACCGTGTGAAGCTCCGGTCTGTCGGTCGAAGGCGTGAAGGTCGCAATGCGGGGTTCGCCGACGAGGTTCGCCGTCGAGGCGAGTATGTGACCGGTCGCGTCGACCACTTGTACGAATCCGGAATCCTCGCCGCGGAACGCGAGGGGTTGGGGGAGACTGTTCTTTTGGACGAGCGTGGCAACGTCGGCGGCCCGCAGACGGGCCGTATCGCTGATCGTCTGGTTGAGGTTGTTGGTGAGGATGCGCAGGAGGCCCAGGGCCCCCACGGAGAGCGCCGCGGTGACCACGAGGACGGCCACGGCGGTTGTTCGTCCTCGGATGGGTCCCGCGAGCCATCGTGCCAGTGGGTAGCGGCGGATTCCTTCAGCCGCCATGGGATTGGACGCGGTAGCCAACGCCACGCACGGTCTGGATGGCGTTGCGATCGAACGGTGCGTCGATCTTGCGGCGCAGGGAGGAGATGTGGACTTCGACGACGTTGGGGTCGCCTTGGTAGTCAAGATCCCAGACTTGTTCAAGGATCGCGGTCTTGCTCATCACGAGCCCGGCGCGTTGGACGAGGAACTCAAGGATCGTGTACTCCCGTGCCGTGAGAGTGATTTCGGTTTCGGTCCGCCAGCATCGGCGTGCTGCCGTATCGAGTCGGAGATCGCCGACTTCGAAGGTGGCGGGTCGCTGGGGTGAACCGCGACGAAGCAAGGCACGGAGATGCGCCAGGAGCACGATGTAGGAGAACGGCTTCGTGAGGTAGTCGTCGGCGCCGGCATCGAGCGCTTCTGCGTGGTCGAATTCACCGTGCTTCGCGGTCAGCATCAGAATTGGCGTCCAGACTCCGGCGTCTCGGAGCTTGCCGCAGATCTGGAAGCCGTTGAGTCCGGGGAGCATGATGTCGAGGACCATCGCGTCGTAGGAGTGCTGTGTGGCCAGCCAGAAGCCGTCGTCGCCGTCGAGTGACACGTCCACCGTGAAGCCCTCCGCTTCCAGCCCGCGCTTCAAAGCGGCCGCGTGCCGTCTTTCGTCTTCGACTACGAGAATTCGCAATGGCTTCAATGCTTTCGGTCAAGCCGCAAGTAGACGGCGCCGCGAGGGCCCGGCGTTGTCGCCTCGCCGCTGGGCCGGATCTTGCGCGGTGACGTCGATGACGACGACGGTTGCGTTGTCTCGGCCGCCGGCGGCGAGGGCGGCCCAAACGAGGCGGTCCGCCACCTCTCGCGGAGCGGCCGCGTCGGATGTGAGGTGGCGGATCTCTGTCGCCGAGAGCTCGTTGCTGATGCCATCCGTGCACAAGAGAAGCCGATCGTTCTCGAGCAGACGCATGTTGCTGATCTGCACGTCAACCGTTGGTTCAAGGCCGAGGGCACGGGTAAGGATTCGTGTGGGTCGCCGTCCGCAACTGGTCTGTAGGACGCGGGTGACCGTGTCGTCTCGCGTGAGTTGGGTGACGGCCCCCTCGCGGACAAGGTAGAGCCGGGAGTCGCCGATGTTCGCGATTCGAACGCGGGTGTGCAATTCGCCATTGATGATCTGTATGGCCGTGATCGTGGTGGCGAGCGTTCGAAGATCGGGATCATCGCGGCCCATTGTGTTGATCTCGATATTGGCGATCCGAACGGCTCGGGCAAGGTCGAAGTTCTGCTCTTGTCTGGAGAGCGACCACAGGACATCAATCGCAGTCTGGGCCGCGATGTCGCCACCAGGATGACCTCCCACGCCGTCGGCGACGGCGAACAGGTTACCTCCGGCGTAGAAGCGGTCTTGGTTGTCACGGCGACGCCGACCGCGGTCGGTCGCTCCTGCGCTCTCGATGGTGAACATAGCGAAATTCCCCCTCGTACCTTGTGATTTTCGGACGCAGATGACGATACGGAACTCGTCTGAAGAGAGCCTGAAGTTCCCTGACATCGCCGAATGTTCCTGCTTGCTTCAGGGATCTTCAGGTTCGCTCAGAAGGCATTCAGGCCGTTGTCGCCAGGGTGGTTGGACCAAGAGCAGTCGCTCGAACCATCAACTTCATATTGGAGAAATGCACATGCCATCCACCGCCACTGACACTGACCTACCGGTCGAAGAGCAGATCTTCGTCGAAACGTTCGGCCACCACGATCCAGCATCTGCGAAGAGCCGCGCGCCGTCGCTGCAGAAGGTCATCGAAAAGCTTCCCGCCGTTGTGGGGCTGTTCTGGGTCCTGAAGATCCTCGCCACCACACTCGGTGAAACGGGCGGCGATCTCTTCGCACAGACTCTCAAGCTGGGATACGGGCCGACATCGGTTGTGATGTTCACGTTGTTGTTCGTGGCTCTCGTTGCCCAGATACGTTCAAAGAAGTACCGACCGGCGCTCTACTGGACCGTCATTCTGCTCACCAGTACAGCCGGAACGACCATGTCGGACTTCATGAATCGCACCCTCAAGTTCGGGTACGCCAAAGGCTCCCTCATCCTCATTTCGCTCCTCCTCGCGACGCTCTTCACCTGGCGTGTCGTAGAAGGCGACCTCGACGTGAAGCACGTCAAGACACTGCGTGCCGAGGTCCTCTACTGGACCGCCATCCTGTTCTCGAACACCCTCGGCACGTCGCTCGGTGACTATCTCGCAGACAGCTCGGGCCTCGGATTCGGAGGCGGCGCGATGCTCGTCGGAGCAGTCATGGTCGCCGTGCTCCTCGCCTTCAAGTACACGAAGATCTCGAAGGTCGCACTGTTCTGGATTGCCTTCGTGCTCACGCGTCCGCTCGGTGCAACGGTCGGGGACTACTTCACCAAGACGAACGCCAAAGGTGGGCTGAACTTCGGCACGAAGGGCACCTCAGCCTTGCTCGCAGTACTGCTCATCGGGTTCGTCGTCCACGCCACCCGCAAGGTCCGCAACGGCCGAGACGCAGTCGAGGTCGGCGAGGACGCTCGGGAGCTCGTGGCGGTCTGATCCCTCGCCGCTCGCAACCACCATCACACGACCACGACGCGGCGGCCCGGCGCAAGCCGTACCGCCGCTTCGTTTTGTAGAAGGGACTCTGCGCCCCGAGCTCGCCAAAACTCGATCAGATGAACCCGAGGTTGGGGAAGCCGGGGTCGAGCGCGGTGAGCGGGTCTGCGCCGAGGACGCCGGCGAGAAGGGTGGCGTAGATGCTGCGGAAGTCGGTGGTGTATTTGAGGTCGCCCTGGTCGAGGTCGGTCAGGGACGGGGGGTCCCCGTAGAAGCCGCCTTTCACCGAGGGGCCGGCGATGAGCACCGGAGCCGCGGTCCCGTGGTCGGTTCCGCCGCTTCCGTTGGCGGCGAGGCGTCGGCCGAACTCGGACGTGACGGCCACGGTGACGTGCAGGCCACGCGGATCGGCGGACATGACCTGCACGAACCCGCTCAGCGCTCGGTCGAGGATGCCCATCAGGTTGGCGTGGTTGGCGCGTTCGTTCGCGTGCGTATCGAACCCGCCGAGGCTCGCTGCATAGACCCGGGTGGGAGCGTCGGCTTTGATGAGACGGGCGACGATGTTGAGCTGGTCGGTCAGCACGTTTGCACTGCGGGCGGTGTAGCCAGATTCGAGCGTCGCTGCCTCGATGGGTGTCGGTGGCTGGCTGGCCAGGAGCGGGCCGAAGACTTGGTCGACCCTTCCGAGATCGTTGCCGGTAGTCCTTACGCGAGCGGCCAATGCACCGAGCGAGTCGTCGGGGGCGTTGAGGATCGCCGTCGCGGCTGCGAAGTCGGTGCCCGAGGCGCGGCGGGTTCCGATGGTGTCGACGACGATGCCGTTGCCGATCGTGCCGGTGAACGATTGCGGCGCCGCGTTGGCAATTGCTGCGAGACCGAGTGGGTTGGTGCCGACCTTGTCGTACCAGCGGCCGATCCAGCCGGTTCGTTCGTACCGGCCCGGAACGGCTGAGCTCCAGATGTCCTGTGACCGGAAGTGGCTTCTTGACGGGGAGGGGTAGCCGACCCCCCGCACGATGGCGAGCTGTCGGCGGTCCCAAATGCCCTTGAGGCCTGTCATCGAGGGGTGAAGCCCGAATCCTTCACCGATCGGAATGGCCTCGGCGGCCTGGTAGGCAAGCGTTCCGCGCCCGGTGATGTACGGACCCGCATCGAGCGGGATCAGCATGTTCAGCCCGTCGTTGCCACCGTAGAGAGTGACGAGCACGAGGATTCCGGGCGTCGCAGGAATGGTGTTTCCCTGAGCCGCAGCGCTGGATCGCGGCGCGGCGGCTGCCGACGTCGGACGGGCTGCTGCAACGCCTGGCCGTGCA
>JAYUDQ010000110.1:0-2533 GCA_043739745.1 Acidimicrobiia bacterium
GCCGTCCAGTACCCGTGGCCGAGGCCGAGCATGACCATCGGCACCGGCGTCGCCTTGCCGGTCTGGACGAGCGTGAGCACCTCGAAGGCCTCGTCGAGCGTGCCGAACCCGCCGGGCATCACGATGAAGCCGTCGCTCTCGCGGATCAGCGCAAGCTTGCGGGTGAAGAAGTACCGCATGTCGATCAGGCGGTCCGCATCGACGTATTCGTTGGCTTCGCTCTCGAACGGCAGCCGGATCGCCACGCCGAGGGCGTTCTCACGCCCGGCACCGTCGAGTCCGGCAGCCATGATGCCGGGTCCGGCGCCGGTGACCACCATCCAGCCCTTGGCCGCCATGGCTGCAGCCACGGCCTTGGTCTGCTGGTAGAGGGGGTCGTCCGGTGCGGTCCGCGCGGATCCGAAGATCGTCACCTTCCGTGTGCCCCGGTACGCGCCGAGGAGGCGGTACGCGTCGCGCATCTCCAGCAGCGTCGTGCTGGCGATCTTGAGGTCGAGGCGATCGGCGCGACCCTCGGATGCGTCCATGGCCATCTGCACCGCGGTCGTGAGGATGTCACGGATCTGGTCCCGGTTGTCGAGGCGACCGTCGCCGTCCTTCGTCGTCACCGCCACCGCCGACAGGAGCTGGGCGATGGCCTGGTCGAGGGCTTTATCGCCGGTCGAGCGTCGGGGGTTGCGGGGTGCTGCCATGGCGTGCAACCTACCGGGACGCCGCGTTCGATTGTGACGCCCGCGCCGTAGATTGCTCGGCGTGACGAACTCCAGGCTCGGACCCATGGAACGCGAGCGAGGCCTTGTCCGGGCCCAGACCGAGCGCTTCGACGTGGTCGTGATCGGTGGCGGGGTGACCGGCACCGGCGTTGCTCTCGATGCCGCCAGCCGCGGCCTGTCGGTGTGTCTGGTCGAGAAGCGGGACTTCGCCTCGGGAACGTCGAGCCGGTCCAGCAAGCTCATCCATGGCGGTCTGCGCTACCTCGAGCAGCGCGACTTCGGCCTGGTACGTGAGGCACTGCGCGAGCGCCGGGTGCTCATCGAGGACATTGCGCCGCATCTTGTACGGCCCGCGCCCTTCCTGCTCCCCCTTCGCCATCATGTCTGGGAGCGCACCTACATCGGCGCCGGCGTCCTGCTCTACGACCTGCTGGCCGGACGCCACGCAGCCGTCCCCCATCACCGCCACCTCAGCCGCAAGCAGTGCCTCGCGATCGCCCCGTCGCTCTCCCCCGACGCGCTCATCGGCGGCATCGAGTACCACGACGCGCAGATCGACGACGCCCGCCACACGCTCGTCGTCGCCCGTACCGCGGCAAGCGAAGGTGCGCTCTGCCTCAGCGGCCTCGCCGTGGAACGCGTGCTTGTCGATCGCGGGGCGGCAGTCGGTGTCGAAATGACGGATCGAGAGGCGCCCGGGTCGGCGCCCTTCGCCATCCGCGGCGACGTGGTGATCAACGCGACCGGCGTCTGGACGACGCTCGTCGAGGAGTCCGCCGGCGTCACCAACCCGTTGCGGGTGCGGGCCTCGAAAGGCATCCACATCGTGGTGCCGCGTGACCGAGTGCGCTCCGAGACGGCCGTGATCCTGCGTACCGAGAAGAGCGTGCTGTTCCTGATCCCGTGGGGTGACCGCTGGGTGATCGGCACGACCGACACCGACTGGACCTACGACCTCGATCATCCGGCGGCGAGCAGCACCGACATCGACTACGTGCTCAGGTGGGCGAATTCGGTGCTGGCCGACAAGCTGGTGCGCGACGACGTGGTCGGTGTCTATGCCGGGTTGCGGCCGCTCATCTCCGGCGGTGCGACGGCCACCACGAAGCTGAGCCGCGAGCACGCCATCAATGTGTCGATGCCCAAGCTCGTGAGCATCGCCGGTGGCAAGTACACGACCTATCGGCTGATGGCGGTCGACGCGGTCGACGCGGCCGGTCGCGAGCTGGGGCGCACGATCCCCAAGAGCCGCACGCACGAGATCCCCCTGCTCGGGGCCGAGGGGCATACGAACGCCGCAGTCCGGCTGCGGTCCCATGCCGGCGCGGCATCGCTGCCCGCGGACGCGCTCGTGCACCTCGTGGCCCGGTACGGCAGTACCGCGTCGGAGGTGCTCGACCTGATCGCCGAGCGTCCCGCGCTGGCCGAGTCGCTGCCGACGCAGCCGTGTGCTGCCGGCAGGTTCTCCGCTCCGTCGGGTGACGTGGCCGTCGACCCGGATGCCTTCGACTCGGCCCATCGCCGCTTTCGCGATGGCGGCCGTTACCTGACCGCCGAGGCCGTCCATGCCGCCCGCTTCGAGGGCGCCCGCCACGTCGACGATGTGCTCACGCGCCGCACTCGGCTCAGCATCGAGGCCGACGACCGTGGGGTCGGAGCGGCCGCGGCGGTCGCCGAAGCCATCGGCGCCGAGCTCGGATGGGACGCCGCAACCTCGGCCCGCGAGACTGCGCACTACCTCGAGCGGGTCGCAGCCGAACGCCACGCCGAGACGATGCCCGACGATGCCCGCGCCGATGCGGTGCGCTCACCGGTGCGCG
>JAYUDQ010000111.1:0-6653 GCA_043739745.1 Acidimicrobiia bacterium
CTGATGTGAGCAACGCCGTGTTCTTCGAAGAAATGACCGACGAGGTCCGCACAGGAGCCGAAGCTGTCGCGCTGCTCATCGCATCTGCGGCACCCGCGACGCGATCACAGGTTCTGGACGCACTTGCCACCCAACCAGCGCTGAGCGACCTCGTAACCGCCCTCGCCGTCCGGCTGGTCCGCGACATCGCCGCTGGACGCCATCCGGTGTACGTCACCACCGAGGACGAGGTCTCTCCAGCAGAAGCAGCACGACTGCTCGGAGTGTCGCGCCAGTACGTCGACCGGCTCCTTGCGGATGGGCGCCTACCGTACACACGCAAGCCCGAATCGACCCACAGAACGATCAGCGTCGCCGACGTCGAAGCACTCGTGACCGAGAGGTCACGGCGCCGCAGCAACACCGACAAAGCCATCACCGCGCTGCTCGAGGGCGGGCTCGACTATTGAATGCCGGGCTCGACGCTCACGTCCCGCTCGTGTTCGTCGACACAAACGCCTTCTACCCGTGCGGCTCGCCGACCTCATCCTGTCGAGCGTCGACGACGGACTGTTCGAACTCTGCGTGTCCGACCACCTCCTCGCCGAAATCGAACGAGTGCTCATCGACCACAAGGGACTTCCGGCCGACAAGGCCAAGATCTTCCGAGATGCAGTGGAAGCGAACGCTCTCAGCGTGATTCGAGCGGAACAGTACGAGCCACTGACCGAGCAGCTCGCCGGTCCAGACACAGACGACCTCCACCACCTTGCCGCAGCCATCACCGGCGGCGCCGACTTCATCATCACCGAGAACACAGCCGACTTCCTGACCGCACACGTTCCCGACGACGTCACTCCCCCGGCCATCGTGACACCTGATGAGTTCTTCGCGCAGATACTCCATGCCGGGTTCGAAGACGACGTTCTCGGAGTCGTGCAGCGCATCTCGAAGAAGCTCAAGAACCCGCCAAGATCACCCTCCGAAATACTGGACGGCCTCGAATACATCGGAATGTCCAAAACCGTAACCCATCTTCGCGACCACATCCGCCCCACCGAGCCGGACCAATAGACGCTGGCCTACGGACTGTCCGAGCACGCCGACGCGTATATCGGGCGCGTTCGAGGGATGCGATTGCGTCGTCGTTCTGCGCCGCCCGTTATGCGCCGCTCGCGTATGTCGTCGGTAGCTCCGAGCGGAGTCATGAGCCACCTCAGATTGGGCCACACGCTCTCAGGTCCAGCCTGGATCTCCGATCATCGCTGTCAGCCTCGCGGCGCTCGCCGTTGCATGAACAGGTTGATGCCATCAGCCATGAGGCGCGCTCGCGGGGCGTCGAGCAAATCAAAGTGGCCGTGCGCTGCGTCGTTTCTGAGGCCGGACCACGCGGTCACGTCCTTCGCATCCTGCCGGTCCAGCTTGCCCGCCGTCTGGAGCGCCGTGCTGTAGGAGTTTATTCCGGGCTTCCCAGCCAGCGATGGGCTGCCCGCCTGTTCCCAAAGCGATCGGAGTGCGGCCTCCAGGGCAGCACCAGCGAGCATGATCGGCGCGCCCGGATGCACATCGCGTTCGTTGAGCAACAGAGCTACCTGTTCCATCAAGTCGGTGGCTGCGTCGACGCGGGCACGAACTTCGTACGGAAGGCTGGAGGCCATGCCGGACTCCACCGCCGCGACGTATTGGTCGAGAACGTCGGCTACGTCCAATAGGTACTGCTCAGCCATCTTGCTTTTGTCGCCGTCATTGGCGAGTCGATAGAACTCGCCACCGCCGTCGTTACGCCGCAGGAAGTCGAGTGCTGCGGCCAATCGGGGCTTAGCCTTGGTTGCAAGTCGTGGATATCCAGGCTCACCAACCACGGACTGGTCTCGCGACAGTTGCCGGAGCCGATTCGCCTCGGCCCGTGCCCAATCGAACGGATCGTACGGCGGCTCGCTCACCGACCGGACGCTACTCCTTGCGGTGTCACGACCGTCACAATCAAAGTACGAGCCTTGGCCCCTGGCTCGCTGCGTATCCAACTAGCGCTGAGCGGCAGATCGGGTCGCCGTTCATTTCTGAAAGGATGTCCGCATGACGAATCGCAGCGATGATCTCGGCGCCCTCCTTGCGTCATTGCCTCCCGCGGCGGTCACCGCGCTTCTGCCGTATCTGTTTGGTGGGAGTGGCGGCGCCGGCGGCTCAGCCGGCAACGGCGGGGCGGCTGGTGGGGGCGGAGGTGCCGCCGGGGGCTCTGGAGGATCGGGCGGGATCGTCTACTACGTCAACTATTCACCCAGCGCACCGGATGCGTTGCTCGAATGGTTGGCTCCCCTTGAGGCCGAATTGGCAGACGTGCTCGCCAGCACCGACGAACAGGTGCGACGTTCGGGTTGGGAGCGCCTCGGCCACTGGCTCGGCTCACAAGCATTGACAATTCCGGCCAATGTGGTCGGGTCGATCATCGGCACAATGCTCCTCAACGCGTAGGCGCACTGCACCGTTCCGATCTGCCGTTCCGCGATAGGCGGAAATGGGCGATGCGAGGCAGAGCGCGAGCTCAAGATCCCGACAGCGCAGATCGTTCGCCCGCGAGAGCGCAGAATGTGCGAAGGCCGAGTGAGAAGCAATCACAGAGCCGGCGATCTGTACTCGGCCCGGCACCACTTAAAGTCCGCCATATCGTCGGCGCACACCGAGCGGTTGAACCGCAAGAAATGGAAGACCCGGATCGAGCTGGCCAACGCGATCTTCGACTACCTCGAGATCTTCCACAACCGCCAACGCCGACGCAGCTCGATCGGGATGCTCACCCCGATCGAGTATGAAATGCTGCACCAGCAACAACCCGTCGCATGACCGATTCCGTCAAGCCAGCTCCGCGGAACCGGGGGCACATCAGAGTCTCCGCGGATCAGATCGACCGACGCGACCCGAAAGCCAGCAGCGATCAGCGCTGGGGCGAGGAAGCGACACGTCGAGCGAAGGTCCCCCATCCCGGGCGTGAGCACAACGAGGGGGCCGTGGCTAGTCATCGCGTGGCCGATTCTTCGCTCCGGTCGGGTGACGAAGAGCGTCTCAGGGTCGAGTAGGCCGTCGCCTTCATGACGCACCATTGAGCGCAAAGGTCGGGTAGGCGTCGGTGAGCAGACGGCCGTAGGCGCTGACTCGCAGGGTCAGCCGTCCGGCGTTGATCACGAATGTGCGCAAGACGTGCGGCCAGCGTCCCGTGAAGAGCACGGCGAACGCTGCGATGATCACAGCGAACGCTGCTGCGATCGCGATGATCGCTGCGTAGACGACGACGGGGATGATCAGGACGAGCCTGAATGCGACGGTGACCCGGTTGCGTTCGGACACTTGTGGGGCGAAGTCGACGCGGAGGGGGTCGTTGCCCGGATCGGTGTCGGTCATGTCGAACTCGAATTGCGGGTAGGGCTGGCGGAGGAAGGCGACGTAGCTGTATGCGCGGGCTTCGTAGCGGAGGATCATGCATTGGAAGCGGGCGATGCCGTCGGGCATGCGGCCGGTGAAGACGATCGCGAACCAGCTGACGATCGACATCAGGTTGGCGACGTTGCCGAGTGCGTTTGCGATGACGAGGTGCGGGATGGCGAGCAGCCAGTTGACGAGGGGCCGCCAGTTCTGGGTTTCGCTGGGCGAGTCCAGGTGTAGGTCGGCGGCGGGGATGGATGTGGGGGTCATGGGTGTTCCTTGAGTTGTGAGGTTGGTGGCTGCGGACGTGTTGCGATTCGGGCTCAGTTGGGGTCTTTGCGGTACAGCAATGCGGTGCCGATCACGAGTGCCACGGCGATGTAGCCGGAGAAGACGAAGGCGTCCTGGAGTCGGGTGAGGCCGGCAGCGAGGGTCTCGGCGTTGTCGCCGGCGGTCTTGATGTTCAGCAGGCCGGCGGCGGCGCTGAAGGGCATGAACCGGGTGATGCTCGCCGGTGCGAATCCTTTGATGATGTTCTCGATGACGAGGGCCCAGACGAGCACGCCGGTGATGGCGCCGGCGCTGTGGCGGACGATCATGCCGATCCCGAGGCCGAGCATCGGCGCGAGCGTCGTGAGCAGCAGGCCCCAGCCGGCGGTGGCGATCGATCCTGATGTGTCGCCGGCCTTGAGCCCGCCGACGACTGCGCCGCCGAGCCCGGCGGCCATCCCGATGACGCCCATTGCGAGGCCCAGGCCGGAGCTGACGAGGGTCTTGGCGGCGACGATCACCCATCGGGCTGGTTGTGTCGTGACGGCGGTGGCGAGGGTGCCGTGCTGCACTTCGGACGTGATCGTCAACGCGCCCATGACGATGGCGAGGACCATGGTGAGCCAGGTTGAGAAGACGAACGTCTCACCAACCGTGAAAGGCAGGTGCGTGTCGGGGTCGGTCTTCACGAACGTGGCGAGGATCCAAGAGAGCAGGACGCCGATGACGGCAACTGCGGCGAGGAGTCCTGGTGTCGATCGGAGTGAACGGACTTTGATCCATTCGCTGCGCAGGGCAGCTGGGAGGGCAGCGACGTCATCACGGCGCTGACGGATCAGTGGTGATGCCGCTGCGTGGAGAGCGTTGGTCGGGAGTGTAGTGGTGGTCATGGCGGGTCCTTCTCGGTGTTGGCTGGGTGTGGGTGGTGGATGGTGGATGGCTGGATCAGGCGGCGGCGAACTCGGCGCTCGCGCCGGTCATGTCGAGCAGGATCTCTTCGAGGGAGCGTCGGGTTTCGGTGATCTCGGTGATCTGGATGCGGTTGTCGAATGCGATCTGGGACACGGCGCCCGTCGTCGTCCCGCGGGCGGAGAGCTGGCTGTCGGTGATGTCCGCGTCGATGCCGTGGCGGACGAGCAGCCGGCCCAGTTCGGCTGTCTGTGGTGTGCGGACGATCACGGTTGCTTCGCCGCGGGAGAGCGTGGCGGCAACTGGTTCGGCGGCGAGGAGGCGCCCGGCGCCGACGACGACGAGGTCGTCGGCGAACATGGCGAGCTCGGCGATCAGGTGGCTCGACACGAACACGGTTCCGCCGTCGTCGGCGAAGTCGCTGAGCGAGTTGCGCAGCCAGCGGATGCCGTCCGGGTCGAGACCGTTGGACGGCTCGTCGAGGAGAAGGACTTCTGGTTGGCCGAGGAGTGCACCGGCGAGGGCAAGCCGCTGGCGCATCCCGAGGGAGAAGCCGCCCGTGCGCTGGTCAGCTGCGGACGTGAGACCGACTTCGTCGAGGACCTCGTCCACACGGCGGGCCGGGATCGAGGCGAGTGCTGCTGCGGCGGCGAGGTGATTCCGGGCCGTTCGTCCGGGGTGCATCGAGCGGGCATCCAGGACGGTGCCGACGACGCTGGCAGGGTGGCGCATGTCCGAGTAGCGCACCCCGCGGTAGGTGGTGTCGCCGCTGTCAGGCCGTGTGAGGCCGACCATCATGCGCATGGTCGTGGACTTGCCGGCACCATTGGGTCCGACGAACCCGGTGACGCGGCCGGCGGCGACGTCGAAGGTGAGGTCATCGACGGCGGTGCGGTTTCCGTACTGCTTGGTGAGGGATGAGACGGTGATCATGACTGGTTGCTCGTTTCGTTCGTGGGTGATGTGTCGCTGGCGGTGTGTTGGGTCGGTGAGAGTGGGCCGATCGAGATGAGCTCGGCTCCGACGGATGTGAGGTGGGCGACGATCCCGTGGAGGTGGGCGGCGTCGCGGACCTCGCCGGTGACTCGTGTGACACCATCGACGCTGTGGTCGATGGCGAAGTCGTCGATCAGCGGCCGCAGGAAGCGGGTTGACGCGCGCCCCTTGATGACGATCTCGTAGGTGGTCGCTGTGGTCATGGAGCCACCATCAACGAATCCAGGGTCGAGCGCCTCACCTCATCGCTGATCTCACCTGGGTGAGATCCGCGTGCGCTGTACTCGCGCTGTCGCTGTGGGACGAGCGGTGCCACTTCACTGGCGCGTCCGTAACCGTGACACGATGGCGCAAGCCCATGGCACCTGACACAACGCAACTTCCGACCAATGCCCGGCTCATGATCGGTGATCACGAGCTCGGAATGGCGGCGACCAAGCTGCGGCCGCCAGCTCCGCCGAGCCGGCTGGTGCCGCGCACACGGCTGGCGGACACCCTCGACGACAGCATCGCCAGAGCTGTCCCGTTGCTCCTCGTCAGCGCACCGGCCGGGTCCGGAAAGACGACGATGTTGGCTGCGTGGGCAGCGCAGTGCGCTCGTCCGGTCGCCTGGCTGCAGATCGAAGAGGGCGACTCGGACCCGGCCAGCTTCTGGGCGGAACTCGTCGCTGCGATCGGCCGGCGCCGACCCGACATCTCGGCGATGGTGGGCCCGTTGGTTGCCGGATCCCAGGGTGACGATCGAGTCGTCGTGCCAGCGCTCGTCAACGCCGTCGCCAACTCCGACGATCCGTTGATCGTCGTGATCGACGACTACTACCTGATCGACAACGCCGGTGTGCAACGAGGCATGGAACGCCTTCTCGATCTGTGCCCCGCACAGCTCACGGTCGTCGTGTCGACACGCCTCGATCCACCGTTCCGCCTCGGCCGGATGCGTGTCCGCAACAGGATCACCGAAGTCCGTGCCGACCGACTCCGATTCGACGTCGGCGAAGCCACAGCGCTGCTCGGGGCCGCTGGAGGGGCTCTGTCGCCGGAACGTCTCGACGATCTGTGCTCCCGGACCGAGGGTTGGGCGG
>JAYUDQ010000112.1:0-2531 GCA_043739745.1 Acidimicrobiia bacterium
ATCGGGGGCGAGAAGACGGGGCGTGTCGATGGACCGAACGGTAGCGGCGGGTGGCCTCAGATCCGCACAGGAACGGGCCGGGCGGTAATTCCCGACCAAACTGGTCGGTTTTCTCCGCTAACGTGATCGCACTAGATCCGAACACCTGAGCTACTCAGGAACGAACCCACCGGAGGAACTCCAAATGGCACTGCGCCTCGGCGACATCGCACCCGACTTCACCGCCGACACTACGGACGGCACCGTCAACTTCCACGAGTGGCTGGGCGACGGATGGGGCGTCCTCTTCAGCCATCCGAAGGACTTCACACCGGTCTGCACCACCGAACTCGGCCGTGTCGCCGCCCTCAAGCCGGAGTTCGACAAGCGCAACACGAAGGTCATCGGTCTCTCGGTCGACTCGGTCGAGAGCCACAACAAGTGGGAGTCCGACATCGAGGAGACGCAGGGCACAGCGGTCAACTTCCCGATGATCGGCGACTCCGACCGCAAGGTGTCGGACCTCTACGACATGATCCACCCGAACGCCAACGACACGATGACCGTGCGCTCCGTCTTCGTGATCGGGCCGGACAAGAAGGTCAAGCTGTCCATCACGTACCCCGCCTCGACAGGCCGGAACTTCGACGAGATCCTGCGCGTCATCGATTCGCTGCAGCTCACCGCGAAGTACAAGGTGGCGACGCCGGTCGACTGGAAGGACGGCGGCGACGTCATCATCGGTTCCGCCGTCACCAACGAAGAGGCTGAGCAGCTGTTCCCCGGCGGCTGGACCACCGTGAAGCCGTACCTCCGCACCCTTCCCCAGCCCGGGAAGTAGCTCCTAGGGCCTGCCGGAGGCACCCGGACTGAATCTCGCCGTGGTGCCCCGCACGATCAGCTCCACATCCTCGACGGCATGCTGCGCCCCGGTTCGCTCTTGCATGACGTCGATGATGAACCGTGCGGCGAGCGCACCGCTGCGCTCGACCGGCTGGTGGATGGTCGTGAGGGCGGCGACACCGGCGAGGTCGTGTCCGTCGAAACCGATGATCGAGAGGTCACCGGGGATGCGCATCCCGGCTTGGCGCACGACCTGCATCGCGCCCATCGCAATCTCGTCCGACATGGCGAACACCGCGCTCGGTGGATTGGGCAACGCGAGCAACCGATGCATGCCGATCGCACCGCCCTCGACGGTGAAATCGCTAGCCGTCTCGAGCGTCGGCTCGTGGGCGATGCCCGCGCTGGCAAGGGCGTGGCGATAACCGGCCCGGCGCTCGTTGGGGACGGAGTTCGGCGACGCGATCGTCGGGGCACCGCCGATGAGCCCGATACGCCGATGTCCAAGATCGATCAGGTGCTGCACGGCAAGGGTTGCCGCGGCCCGGTTGTCGATGGTCACTGACGAGAACGGTGCGTACCGGGCGCCGATCGTCGCCACTGCGGCGCCAACTGATCTGAGCTCATCGATCTCTTCAACGTCCAGCCGGAGATCGGCGAGGATCAGCCCGTCGACCCGCTTCTGGATGACGGCCCACTCGGTCACGAAGCGCCGGGCTGCGGCTTGCGTGTCGACGCCGACGAGCAGCAGGTCGTAGCCGGCCTCGGCCAGCACGGCATGGGCTCCGGCGATCACCTGGCTGAAATACCACCGGCCGAGGAACGGCACGGCCATGCCAACGGTGAAGGTGCGCCCCGCGGCCAGCCGGGACGCGTGGGGGTCGGGCCGGTAGTTCAGTGCTGCTGCGGCGTCCCTCACCCGCAGACGTGTCGAGGCGGCGACGTTCGGCAGATCTCGCAGGGCGCGGCTGACGGTCGCAACAGACACACGGGCCAGGTTCGCAACGTCTTCGATCGTGGCCGGACCACCGGCGCCGGGGACCCTCGCCGTTCTCCCCAACCCCGTCACCCCTTCGATCCGTGTGCGGTCGCGAAGGATGCCACGCGCGGCAGGCCCAGCGCGGCGCACTCGAGGGCCGCCACCGGGCCCGCCGTAAGCTTCGCTGCATGTCCGACGACAGCCGACCCCGCGTGATGATCGACTGCGACCCGGGGCACGACGACGTCCTGGCCATCGGTGTCGCAGCCCGTCATTGCGACATCGTCGCCATCACGACGGTCGCCGGAAACGCCCCGCTGGTGCACTCGACGCAGAACGCGCTCATCGCCACCGACCTGTTCGGACTACGCCACGTGCCGGTCCATTCCGGCGCGTCCGGGCCGCTGAACGGCGAGCCGGGCCGACATGCCGCCCATGCCCACGGCCGAACCGGCCTCGGCGGGCCCGAGCCCCGCACGCCGAGCCGGAAAGCGGCCGGAACCGACGCGGTCGCGTTCCTCGTCGAGACGATTCGCGCCGAGGAGGGCCTGTGGCTGTTGCCGATCGGCCCTCTCACCAACATCGCGCTGGCCCTGCGAGCGGCACCGGACCTCGTCCGGCGGCTCCGCGGGATCTCGCTCATGGGCGGGTCCCTGATCCACGGCAACATGACGAGCGCAGCCGAGTTCAACATCGCCTTCGACCCGGAAGCTGCCGCTGAAGTGTTCGC
>JAYUDQ010000113.1:0-2529 GCA_043739745.1 Acidimicrobiia bacterium
AACAGCCCGGCACCCTGGTCGTGCGGACATACTGCGAGAGCAGATCGTCGCCGCGAGCGCAGCTTGAGCGTCAGCACCGATCAGCCGTTTCGCGCCATCGCGCAAGTATGCGAGGCGAGCAGAACGAGCGGCCCTGGTGACGTCAGTGGATCGGGTGACGTTCGCCTCATCCCACGGCGGCCGGCTCTGACAACCTCGGAGACGTTGTCGTGCGTTTGACCGGTCTACGGCGGCTACGCCGTAGACACCAGCCGAGTCACCGATTCAATGATCGTCCGCACGAATCCCACGAGGTCGTTGCTCGACCTTGCCGTCGTAGATGCCATCGAAGGTCGAGCGAGTCCTCGAACACGGCGAGGCTTGACGAAGCCAGCGGTGTGGGACCGGCCGATCGAGATTCTTGACGGCCCGGTCCTGGATGAGGACTGCACGTTCATCCACCGCGATCTCTATCCGGGGAATGGTCCGATCGGCCGCTTGCGGTGATCACATCACACCAGGTCAGCGAGTCGGAATGGAGAGATTTGAACTCTCGACTCCCTGCTCCCAAATCTGGAAAATGGGTGTCTACCTGGTCTTTTGTGGACTTAGTCGGTATCATACAATGTTGCCTGGTCCGCCTGACCTGGGGCGATGCAAACGTGCCAACACCTCGCGGACGGGGGCGGAAGAGGAACTGCATTTCGGGTTGATACATCGGAGACGGGCGGTTGCCGCGTTTCGTATAGGCCGACCAACGTTGAGTTCAGTCGGACCACAGCGCCGATACGGGAAGGGCCCAGATCCGATCGGAGAGGTTGAGTGCTCGGTCGCCGAGGTAGAGGACGACGCCGGCGAGGAATCGGTCTTGGAGACCATCGCGCAGGTTGCGAAGATGGGTGACGTCGGAGGCGCTCACTGTGGACGATGCCGTGACCTCGATGCCGGCGATGCTTCCGCTGTCGTCTTCGACGATGAGGTCCACTTCGGCGCCATTGCGGTCGCGCCAATGACGGATCGTTGGTTGGCTGTCGGACCATCCTCGTTGCTTGATCAGCTCGGTGGCGACGAAGGCTTCGAGCATCGGACCGGTCAGCGAACTCGTCGGTGTGCCGATCGCGGCCGCGTTGCGGCCGAGTAACGAGCAGGCGAGGCCCGTGTCGGCGATGACGATCTTCGGGTGACGCTTCTCGCGTGTTGTCAGGCTCGGGGTCCAGGCCGGGAGCCGCACGACGAAGCCGACAAGTTCCAACAGCGAGATGTACCGGGACACCGTGTCAGCGCTCACTCGGGCATCGCCGGCCAGACGCGACACCACGAGCTCGCCGGCGTTGTTGGCCGCGATCAACCGCAGCAGGGTCGGCAGCTCAGCTGCCTGCGTGATTGCGGATGCTTCGATGATGTCGCGCTCGACGACGGTTCGTATGTAGTTTCGATACCACCGCGCCGCTTGTTGTGGCGGTGCACCGATCATTTCCGGATAACCGCCCTGGGTCAAGCGGGCGAACAGCACCGTGCGATCGAGCTGCTCGCACCGCCTCAGCGCGAGCTGAGCCGGGTTGTTGATCAACACGTCGAGGAACGTCTCTCGCACTCCGAGCAGCTCGCCTTGTGAGAGCGGCCAGAGATCGAGGATCTCCGCCCGCCCGGCCAAGGATTCGGCGAGTTGTGGAACGGACAGGAATCGTGTCGAGCCGGCGAGCACGAACTGCCCACGATCGTTGCGGTCGTCGACCACGGTTTTGATGGCGAGGATCAGGTCGTTGCCGCCGCGTTGCACTTCGTCGATCACCATCGGTGAATCGCCCTGCTCGACGAATCGATGAGGATCCAGTCGGGCTGCGCTGCGCACCGTCTCGTCATCGAAGCTCCAATAGCTACCGGTCCCAGCGACGAGTTGGCGTGCGAGTGTGGTCTTGCCCGCCTGGCGGGGTCCGTTGATGACGGTCACGCGAAATGCGCGCAGCGACTCGCGGGCCACCGCAAGTAGATGACGTTCCAGCACGCCGCCACGCTAGCGGAAAATGCTCACCCAGGATGCGGATAACGCTGCCAACGGAAGCGGAGAACGCTGGATGACCTATGACCCGGACTGAGCACTCCCTCGACGGCGGCGGCCAGGGCAAGCATTCGAAGAGTCGTTCCGCACCGGCTTCCAACTCACTGCTTTTCGGATTTATACATTTGCGATACATCGAGCCGTCGATCCCAGCACCGATGCGGGTCGCCCGACGAGGAGGAGACCGGTGTCGCGATCGATGCCCGAATCGACCTGGCCGAGGCCGGTTGGAGACGGAGTCTATTCCTGACATATGTCAGGAATAGGCGGACCAAGCCGAGCCCTCGTTGCCGAGACATTGCCATTCTGGCGGTCGGACGCGCAGCCACTCTTGCTGTACTCGCTGTTCGGGGACCCGCCCGGACAGACGGCGTCGACGATCGCTGCACGGTTCGGTCTGTCGCGCGAAACCGTGCCCAAGGAAGCTCGCCGATTGTTGAACGCGGGGATCATCGAATGGCGGTCGGTGGGACGAAACAAGGTGCTCGCGC
>JAYUDQ010000114.1:0-2528 GCA_043739745.1 Acidimicrobiia bacterium
GGACCACCACTGCAGACCACTGGCAAGTTCTGGCTCGACCGGCGACCACGCCCGATCCATAAGCTTCCCACCACGAGACGTACCGACACGCCGCAACGCCGCGCCCAACTGTGGGAATGGTGTGTCAAGAACAGCGGACTCGACCCGCTGGCGTTGCCGCGGTAGAGGCGCTCTCAGCGCGGTCACCGGGGCATTTCACGAGGGATCGCACGGCGTGGCAAACGTCACACTCAGACCGTCGCAATCACGACGGTCGGCAGCTTCGAGTTCAGGCACTGTTCCTCCCACCTCTTGGAAGGAGAGCATCATGTTTCTATTTTCACGCGTCGTCACTCTGATCGGCAGTCCTCGGCGGGTCATGCCGTGGGCCACCGACATCACCGCGTACGTCAACGCCAACAGCACGTTGCAGGTCGGCTGCTGGGCTGCGAACTTCGGCTATCCGATCGGAACCGTGGCGTGGAGCGCGATGGTCGACTCGCAGGCCACGCTGGCGGACGCCACCGCCAAATTGCTCAGCGAAGAGGGCTACCTCGACCTGCTCGATGCCGGATCAGACCTGCTGTCGATGCCGGGGCAGGACTTTCTGCGCGAGGTCGTCTACGGCGAGCCCGGTGAGCCACCGCCGATCGGCGCTGTCGCCAGAATCACCACCGCAACGGCCGCCGTCGACCGGATACCCGACGCGCTCGGATGGGCCGTCGACATCGCCAAGTACGCCGAGGGCGTCATCGGCACACCAATCGCCGTATTCGCGGACGTGTTCGCAACGATGGGCGGGATCACGTGGATCAGCGTGCAGCCCGACATCGTCGCCGCCGAAACGGCGGGCACCAAGCTGCGCGACGACTCCGCCTACCTCAGCCGACTGGTCGCCACGAAGGACCTCTACCTCCCCGGTTCAGCGCACGTCGGTCAGGTGACCAGGATCGCCTGACCGGAGACGAGACCGACCGCCGCTCCCGGTCATTCTGGGCGGCGGTATTGGGTTGCTCGTCGGGAACCGACCGTCGGCCGGAGCCGATTACAGTCTCGGGGCATGAGCGAGGCCGTAGCGGTGACCGGGGCGCCGAGCGCCCGCGGAACGCGTCCGAGCGGGTTCACCGATCTGCGCCGCTCGACCGGGCAGCGGGGTCGCGTGGGTGACGACGTGTTCGGCGTGGTGCGCCCTCATGACGCGATCCGCGGCCGGCACCCGGCCGGAGTTTGAGACCGTGCGATCGTTCCTGCTCGACGCGCTGGGACACGACGAGCAAGAAGCACTCGTTGCACGCCTCCGACCGCGGCGTTACAAGCGGGGACAGGCCGTCTTCAACGACGGCGACCGTGGCGACTGCCTGCACCTCGTGCAATCTGGCCGTTTCGACGTGCAGGTCACGACAACGGCGGGTCAAACGATCACATTGCGCGTTGTGCAGCCGGGTGAGTTCTTCGGAGAGCTTGCCCTGGTGCATCCGGACAACAGGCGGACCGGCCGTGTGTGCGCGCTCGAGCCGGCCGAGACGTTGGCCTTGTACCGCAACGACTTCGAAGAACTGCGGCTTCGACATCCTGGCGTGGATCGGTTCCTGGTCACCGCGCTCGCGGAGCGGGTGGTGCGCACGAGCGAACTCGCCGTCGAGTTGCTGCTGCCGCCCGAGATCCGACTCTGGCGACGGCTCGCGATGTTGGCCCAGGCCTACGGCGACGATCCGATCCGGATGTCGCAGGATGACTTGGCCCACTCGGCGGGCACCGTCCGCCAAACCGCCAATCGGGTGCTCCAGGTCGGTGTGCGCCAGGGTGTTCTGGCGGTGGGGCGAGGCGCCATCCGAATCCTCGATCGCGCCGCTGTCGAACAGTTGGCACGCCAGTAGGCCGAGTTGCCGGCGCGTGCGCGGTCGCATTCTGCCGTGGCATTGCGCCGTTGCATTGCTCCGTCGCACGTTGCGCAAACCAACGATCATGCGCTGCGATCGGCTCGATCAGAATGCTCGATTCAATGGCGGGAATCGGCGCCCCCTATTCCCGCACGAGTGTGTTAGAAACGACCGCAGTGACCGCCATTGCCCCAACGACTCACCGCGTGCCGCTCGTTGCGTCGTTGTTGGCAGTCAGCGCGGGTGTCGTTTGGGCGATGGGCGCGGTCACGGTCAAGCTCGCCACGCACACTGACGCGTGGCAGTACCTGATCTGGCGTTCGATCGGCGTCCTTGTCGTGATGGAGATCATCAGCCGAATCCGCGGGCAGGGTTTCATGCTGCCCCGGGCCTACAACCAGGGCCGGCGGATGCTGCTCGGCTGCTGCGGGCTGTTCCTCGCGTCCGTCGCGTTCATCTATGCGCTGAAGAACACGACCGAGGCCAACGCCGTGTTCCTCGCCTCCGTCACACCGATCTGTGCGGTCGTGCTGTCCCGATTCTTCCTCGGAGAACGATTGACCAAGGTCACCATAGGGGCCATTGGTCTCGCACTCATCGGGCTGTTCATCATCGTCGCCGGCGACATCAGCGGTGGCAACATGGCCGGCAACGTCGCCGCGCTGTTGT
>JAYUDQ010000115.1:0-6638 GCA_043739745.1 Acidimicrobiia bacterium
GCGCTCGTTCGGGATGCTCTGCTCGCCAGTGCGCGTCGAGGATGGCTTCGAGCATGCCCTTGAGCGTGGCGCCCTCGATCGGGGGAAGCAGCCCCTGCAGTCCGATCATGCCTTCGGGGCCGTTGAAGAACCGGAGCGACCGTATCGCCCGTTGCCGGCGTGTCGTGTCGGTGCCGTGTTCGTGGTCGAGCCGGTGCTGTCGCACTGCCCGGACCACCTCCTCCGGCGTCTGATCGACCGCAGCCGCGGCGAGTGTCGGCGCCGCAAGATCGCCGATGACCGGGACGAGAGCGGCAACATGCTCGGCGGACAGCGCGCCGTCGGCGAGCAGTTCGCCGGCATTCGGAATCGCTGCAACCACCGCAGCCACATCCCGGCGCCGTCGAGCCTCGCGGTTCGAGACGCCGATCTCGCGGGCGAGCGAGGCAACAGAGTCACGATTCTCGGGTAGGGCGGCGACGAGCACTGCCGTGGCGGCTTCTCCCTGTCGACGGATTCGTTCGAGATCTCGGAGACCGACATGGATGCGATCCACGCCCCAGCCCGTTGGGTCCACCACGGGAACATGGAGGTGTGCCCAAGGCGATGGTTGCGATTGGAAGGCGATGGACACGAACATATGTTCGATCATTCCCGGATCAAAAGTCAAGGGGAATCTCGAAAGACATCTGCGAAGTGACTCGGGCGACCGCAGATGCGCAGCTCCGTGGCCGGTCCCATCGTGGCTCCCGGAACGTGGGAGCCGGTTCACGCGGTTGGATCGACGAATCGCCCTCGGAGGCCACCCGAAAAACCAAGGGTGAACAACGGGTCTTCTCGTGGTTCGCTTTCGAGTTCGACGTCGCCGAGGCGGGCCAACGCCGGGATGGCCTGGTGGAGTTCGGCCAAGGCGAGGTGTTGGCCGATGCAGCTCCGCGGTCCGAGTCCGAAGGGGAGAAGCGCGCGTTGCTGTTCGGCGCTCGGATCGAGGTGCCGTTCCGGTCGGAATACGGTCGGGTTCGGCCACACGGTCGGGATTCGGTTCATGCCGCGTAGGTAGATCGTGACCACCTCGGTCCGCCTGACGCGCGTGGTGATGTCGCCCGTCGCGAGCGTTGCCTTCGCGTTGGTACTCGACCGGGCGAATCCCCAGACCGGTGGTGAAAGCCGCAGGGTCTCATCGGTGAAGGCTTCAGCGCGCGCTGGGTCGGTCCGCATGTCTGCCCACTCGGTTGGGTTCTGCGCTCCGTGGACCAGGGCCCACGAGAGGGCGGTCGATGTGGTCTCGTTGCCGGCGAGGAGCAGGCCCAGGACGTGGCCCCGTAGTGCGCGCTCGCTCATCGGTGCGCCATTTGGACGTGCGCCGAGGAGGGCGGCGAGGACGCTGTCGGGGTCGGGCGGCGAGCGTCTTGCTCGCAGGATGACTTCGTTCGCGTACGTATCGAGGACGGCCCGGTGGCGCCTCATTCGTCGGGCCTTCTTTCCGGTGGCGAATGGCACGACACTGCGGACTTGTCCGATGCGTTCGCCGACCCATTGGACGACCTCTCGATTGTGCGCGGCGAGCTCGTCTGCCCGCTCGGTGGCGAGCTCCTCACCGAAGAGCGCCCATGCGGCTACCGCGAGTGCGATGCGGTTGGTAAGGGCCTGGAGGTCGACGGACTGGTTGGGAGGGCGGACGGTTGCGGTGTGCTGCTCGATGATGTGCGACAGGTCCGCAAGGCGGGGTGCGAGGGTCCGTTTGCGGAAAGCCGGCGACAACGAAGGCTGTACGAGGGACCAGTGTTTGTCCGACTGCGTGAAGAGGTTCTCTCCGACGCCAAGGCGGATCGGGACAACGGCACTTGGCGGTCGGCGCCAATTCTCGGCATCGGTGACCAGGAGTGTGCGGGCGATTTCGGGATCAGTGACAATCCAAGTGTTCGCTGGACCCACCTTGAGATTGACGAGCGGCCCGAGCGATGCGGCTTCGTCGAGCCACCGGAGCCGGTCCTGGCCGAAGAGTCGCAGCGAGCGGCGCAGCGACCGGTCGATCTGCAAGGTTGGGGGTGCGACCATCATGCGCCTCCATCGACCAAAGCAAGTACTTTGTTTGTCTAGCTCATGACCAACGTCCCGACAACCCGGAACAGGATCATCGCGGAGGCCACTCGGCTGTTCGCCACGCAAGGGATCAAGGCAACGACCGTCGCGCAGATCGAGAATGCAGTCGGTCTGAGGAAGGGTTCTGGCGGCGTCCATCGATACTTCGCCACGAAGGACGACCTCGTGTCCGCGGTACTCGAGGCGCAGCTCGACGCAGGAGCCGCGAGTGTCGAGGCGACCGGTGCGGCGCTGCCGGTCCCGTCACCCGAAGCCAGCGGGACGTACCTTCGAGCACTCGGTGCATTGGTCCTGTCGGAAGCCGACAAGAACCGCCACGTCGCGCTGATCATGCTGCGTGATGCCCAGGCATTGGCCGGCCGACTCGACGATCATCGGCGTCGCAACGACGCAATGGCGTACGGGGCAACGGCGACGGCCGTTCGGGAGATACAGGAGCGGCTCAACGACTCGCTCGGTCTGGACGCAGACGCCTACGGATACGTGTTCCTGGCGCCGCTGATCTACTTCAAGCTCGTCGAATGGGCGACGGGGCGACACCCGCTCGATGTCAGCAACGAGGCGCTTGTGGAAACCTGGGCGACGGTCATGGAACCAACGTTTCGAAGCCTCGCCGAAGCAGCCCAGAAGTCAGCCACCCCACGCAGCCGAGTACCGACGGCGCGGAAAGCAAGACGGTCTCGAAATGTAGTGTCGATCGTGGAGAGAGGGGATCCGCGATGAGAATGTCGAGCAAGGCGTTTCGGTTCCTCGACCTACCGGCCATTCGCACGACCGCACCACGGGCCGAGCTGACGGTGGCCTGCGGCGCACGATGACCAGCGTCCTGTCGTGGCTCCACGGACTGCAACTGTGGCAGGTGACCGCTTTGCTGCTCCTGATGAACGTCGTGCTGCGGCAGGTTGCTCTTGTGGGAGGCGAGTGGATGGCCCGGCGCTACCGGTATCGGCGCATCATCGCAAGACCGACCGAGCTGCGCTTCGAGGATCGCCTGGGTGTGGTCACGCTTGTGCTCAACACCGCAGTATCGGTGGCGGGCTGGCTGCTATGGCGCCGCGGCGACATCGAGTTCGCCCGCGCGCTCGGCCCCGCCGTCGTGCGTGATGCCGTGCTGCTGACGATTGCGATGGACGCGGCGATGTATGCCGGGCACCGCGTCGCTCACCACCACGTGCTCTATCCGTTGGTCCATGTGCTGCACCATCGATTCGTGCTGCCGCGACCCGCGACACTGTTCGCCATGCACCCCATCGAGGTGTTCGGCTTCGGCGCCATGTGGCTGACCGCGCTGGTCGTGTTCACCGCCGTCGGGTTCCCGCTCACTGCAGCCGGCATCGGTATCTACGTTGCGGTGAACCTTCTGTTCGGGACGATGGGGCACGTCGGCGTCGAGCCGCTCCCGGATCGGCTCCGGCGGTCATGGCTGTTCCGATGGGTCGCCACGCCGTCGTTCCATGTCGGCCACCATCTCGACCCTCGCTCCAACATGGGCTTCTATTCGACGGTCTGGGACCGGATGTTCGGAACGCTCGCGCCCGACTACGACGCCGACGAGGCGCCGCCGGCACTCGGCCAGCATGTCGATCGACTGGCGCGTGTCGGCATCGCTGATGCCGGGGTATTTGGTGCGGAACATGATGTGCAGGTTTTCCCCGACGATGTCGCGCAGGCGTTCGAACTGCGGCACGAGGTCGTCGGGCGAGCCGAGGAACACCTCGGTGCGCCGCTGCGCATGCTCCTCGGCCGTCATCTGCGCCGGGTACCAGCGGTTGTAGACCGTAGGGTCGAGGCCGTACCAGTCGCCGTACACGCGTCGCGTGAACATGTACGACTCCTGCTGCACGGCCCACGCCGCGTCCGCCCCGTCGGGATGCAGGAACCCGCCCATGTTCAGGTTGAACTGCGCGTTTTCGGTGTCGCGTCCGTGGCGCGCGAGGCATTCCTTCCAGAGCGCGAGCGTGCCCTCGACACGGTCGAACACGTCACGGTTCCTGCCGTCGGCCGCGAACACCGAGGAGTCGGTGCCGGCGTCCATGATGAACCCGGCGCCCATACGCGCGGCACGGTCGAGGGCCTTCGGCGCATGACCGCCCACGAGCACCGGCGGGCCACCGGGCTGCACGGGCTTGGGGAACACGGAGAAGCCCGAGCGGTCGAAGTGCGTCCCGTGGAACTCGACCGGGTCCGGCCCCCAGCTCTGCCGCAACAGCTCGAGCAATTCCTCGAAACGTCCGACGCGTGCGGCCCGCGTGGTGCCGAACCCCTCGTACTCGACGTCGCGGTAGCCAATCGCGATGCCGAGTTCGTGGCGTCCACCGCTGAGGACGTCGACGAAGGCCGAGTCCTCGGCCAGCCGGATGGGATCGTAGAGCGGGGCGAGGGCCACGCCGATGCCAATGCGTATGCGCGTCGTAGCCTGCGCCGCTGCGGCCGCGTAGGGCAACACCGAGCCGACGTAGCCCGAGTCGAGGAAATGGTGCTCGGTGATCCAGATCGAATCGAGGCCCACATCCTCGATGTGCTGCATCTGGGAGATGGAGTCTTGCAGCACCTCGGTGGGGGACTTGCCCTCGATGGGCAGGCACTCGCCGCTGAAGACGCCGACGCCGATCTTCATGCGCCCGCCTCCGATTCTGTCGTCGACGGCGCTGCGTCCGTTCGCACCGCGACGCAGCTGATCTGCACCTGCGCGCCCTTCCAGAGAAACGCGACGCCGTAGCTGGTGCGGGCCGGGAACGGTTCGGCGAAGCGCTCGCCGTAGATGCGGTTCATGGCGTCGAGATCGGCTTCCTCGACGAACTGGACTTCGGCCCGCACAACATCGGTAAGCGCGCATCCGAACTCGGCGAGGATCGATTCGAGGTTGGTGATGGCCTGGTGGAACTCGGGCACGAACCCGCCGGGCACGAAGTCGCCGCTCACGGGATCGCGACCGATCTGCCCGGTGACCCAGACGTGCCCGTTCTGGGATCGTCCGTGCACATACGGTCCGCGAGGAACTGGGGCGGCGGCGGTAGTGACGGCAGCGATGCTCATTTCGTGGTGCTCCTACGGGTGCGGGCGCGGGCTGCCGCCTGCGCCGCCTCGCCGACCGACTCGGCCAGCGTGGGATGGGGATGGATGGTGGCTGCGAGGTCCTCGACCCGGGCCGCCGTCTCGACGGCCAGCGCGGCTTCGCTGATGAGGTCGGAGGCACCCGCACCGACGATGTGGACGCCCAGGACGATGCCTGACGCGGCGTCGGCCACGACCTTCACCAGACCGGCCGGCTCCGCCAGCGTGAGCGCACGACCGGAGTGGGCGAAGCGGGAGCGGCCGACCACCACGTCGTGGCCGGCCGCCTTCGCCTCCGCCTCGGTCAAGCCGACCGCAGCGAGCTCGGGATCGGTGAAGGCCACCAGGGGCACGACCTGATCGAAACCGCTCGGAAGTCCGCAGATGGCGTCCGCCGCCACTGTTGCCTGTGCTGTCGCTTTGTGGGCCAGTGCGGGGCCAGGAGTGATGTCACCGATGGCGAACACGGCGCGGTTCGCCGTGCGGCACTGCTCGTCGACGTCGAGCAGACCATCTGCGCGCGTACGAAGCCCCGCGTCTTCGAGTTGGAGGTCGTCGGTGTTCGGACGCCGGCCGACCGCGACGAGCACGACATCGGCCCGGCGCCGGGTGCCGTCAGCCAGTATGAGGTCGTCGCCGTCGAGCGCCTTCGCCGCAGTGCCGGTGACGATGGTGATGCCGAGCTCGGCGCAGCGGGCGAGGACCGGCTTCACCACCTCGGCCTCGAAGCCGTCCAGCACCATGTCAGCGGCCTCGACGACCGTGACCCGGCTACCGAGCGCCGCATATGCCATTCCCAGTTCCATCCCGATGTAGCCGCCGCCGACGACGGCAAGGAATTGCGGCACCTGCGCCAGCGACAGCGCGCCGGTGGAGTCGATGATGCGAGTCCCGTCGATGGGCAGATTCTTCAGCACGATCGGGCGCGAGCCGGTGGCGAGGATGCAGTGTTCGAACGTGAAGTGCTCGGCGTGGTCGGGGGTCTCGACCGCGATGCGGTTCCCGTCGAGGAGGCGGCCGGTGCCCTGCACGATGCGAACCTTCGAGAGCGTCTGACGGACGCCGCCGACGAGTTGTGCGACGACCGAGTCCTTCCACGCCTGCACGCCGGGCCAGTCGAGATCGAGCGCGTTCGCGCTCGCCCCGAAGCGCCGCTTCGCCCGCTGCAGGTCGTGGCCGACGGCGATGAGCGCCTTCGACGGGATGCAGCCCACGTTGAGGCACACGCCGCCGAGCGCACCCTGCTCGATGAGCACCACGTCCTTGCCGAGCGCCGCGGCCCGAGCCGCGGCCGCATAGCCGCCGGGGCCGCCGCCGATGACGACGACCTGGACCTTGGTGGGGATCTCACCCGCGACCATCGGCCGTCAGATCCCTTCGAGCAGCAGGCGAGTCGGGTGCTGCAGCATGTTCTTGACGGCGGTGACGAAGCCGATGATCTGTCGACCGTCGACCACCCGGTGATCGGCGCCGGCATTGAGGACCATCACCTTGCCGGGGAC
>JAYUDQ010000116.1:0-2524 GCA_043739745.1 Acidimicrobiia bacterium
CGCGGGTGTAGCCGAGCTCGTTGATGCCGCTGTACCCCTGCCAGGCGTCGGTGATGACCGTGGCGCCCGGCTCGACATGTGCACTGACGAAGGGGTGCAGCGAAGCGGCGGAGGCGTCGCTGAGGATCGCCATCCGGCATCGCCCGAACCCCCTCGGTTCCTTGATCTCCACGGCCACTCCGACCAGGGACTTCTTGCCCTTGGCCCGCCCGCCCCGCAGCCCCGGCTCCTCACCGCCGATGAACGTCTCGTCGACCTCCACCGTTCCGGTGAGCCGCTCGCGTCCGGGCCGCACCAGCGTCGAGCGAAGCCGGTGCAGCATCGCCCACGCCGTCTGGTAGGAACCGATCTCGAGCACCCGGTACAAGCTCTGCGCCGAGACCCCGTCCTTCTGCGTCGCGAACAGCCAGCACGCCATGAACCACACCGTGAGCGGTGTGCGCGTTCGGTCGAAGATCGTCCCCGCCGTCGGCGACGTGCGTGTCCCGCACCCGGCGCAGCGGAACCTGCCGTCGCCCATCCTCCACCCGCCGAGGTGAGCGCAGGCCGGGCACACGAACCCGTCCGGCCAGCGCAGCCACTCGAGGTAGTCCAGACAGTCGGCGTCCGTCGCGAACCATGCACCGAACTCGCCGACCGAGCGAGGGTAGTGCCGGCCGGCAGCCGGGGCAATGAACATGCGTCCGAAGCTACTGGGCGCTCAAGGCCGGTCAAGTGGATACCCCCAAGCGCCGATATGGGCGAGTCGAGAGTTCGTCGGAGGGTGGCGTTCTGCGCCGCGCGTTCTGTGCGGCCTACGAATCTGGCGAACGACGCCAAGCTGAAGATCGGCGTCAATGAACGAGGGTTGCCGAGCGGCGACCGCCGTGGCACAATTGTAGCCATGAGCACCGAAGCGCTTCGAACGGTGAAAGATCGTTTCTCCGAATACGTCGACCGTGTCGAGAACGAACATGAACGAGTGGTCGTCACCCGCAACGGCCGGCCAGCGATCGTGCTCATCAGCACCGACGATCTGGCCAGCCTCGAAGAGACGATCTCGGTACTCAGCGACACCGATGCGATACGCGCGCTGCTCGCGGCCGAGGCCGCAGTCGCGGCCGGTGATGTCGTGCGTGGAGTCGATGCCGTCCGAGCGCTTCGCCCCCCGAGACAGCGTTGACGTTGGCAGGCTACGACCTCGTAGTCGCGGGTCCGGCCGCACGCGCGATCGGCGAGGAGCTGCCCGAAAATGTCGCTGCCGCTGTGATCGACTTCATCACCGGGTCCCTGCTCGACAACCCGCAACGAGTTGGCCGTGAACTCCGCAACGAGCTCGCCGGCGTCCACAGTGCGCGACGCGGCACGTTTCGCATCCTGTATCGCATCGACGAAGATCAGCGCGAGGTCACCGTGCTTCGAGTGGATCACCGACGAGACGTATACCGAGCCTGAGCACGCATAAGGCCGGTTCAGCGCCGATGCGATCTGTATCCGTTGGCAGCGGCCTCGGGCCGTTGTTCTGTTCGGCGCGTTATGCGCCTCGAACGTTGGTTCCCGCTACGACGAGGTGGCGCAGGCGATGAATACCATTTCCCGGCTTGGCCGGTCGGGCGCATCGCGCACTCCCTCAACTCCAAATCCACTGACGACGAGCGCAGTCGTGATCTCTTCTCGACTGCGGAACCGCAACGTCGACTCCGAGGTCACGATGTCTCCGTCGTCCACGAACCGGAACGTGTGACGGAACGAGACGAACGGCAACGCGACGTGCGTGAGATCGACCCAGTGCTCGACTCTGCCAGCGACGGTGTCTGTGACGGTACTGGACTGCTCGCGGGTCCATTCCTTCCACCCGCAAAATGAGGGATCCCGTGTTTCGAACACCAGATGCCCGCCGTCGCGAACAGCGCTGCGAGCTCCGGCCAACGTTGCCAACCACTCCTCCTCCCGCACGAAGACTTGTGCGACGTTGCCCGTCATCGTCACCACATCAACGGCCATTGGCGGGAGCATTGTTGCATCGCCGAGCAGCCAGGTAACGCGATCGGCCCCAGGTTTCGCTCGAGCGACAACGAGCGAAGCTTCGGCCGGATCAACTCCGAGGACCGTGACCCCTCGTGCCGCAAGTCGGCAGCCGAGCGTGCCGGTGCCGCAACCGATATCGAGCACGCTGCGAGCACCGAGGTCATCGACGATGGCTTCGTAGTAGTTGAGGTCGCACCGGTTACCATCCACGTCGTCGTAAATCGCAGCCAGTCGCTCGTTAGCGAAGATCCTGTCTGGCACGAACCGAATAGTACGACGGACGCGGATCGGCATCCCACGGCGTCGGTGTCGGTGGCTCTCCGGATGCGCCGTTCGGCGCTCCTCCGCGGCAGCGGCTGCTTCGTCATTCTGCGCCTCGCGTTATGCGTCGATCGCGTATTTGGCCAGTGGTGCCGATCGGCAGATCTGGACGATTTCAGAAGCGACGCTGGATTGGTAACTACTGAGGTGGAACCATGGTCGTATGTCTGATCGTCTATTCATCGTGCGATTGCCC
>JAYUDQ010000117.1:0-2519 GCA_043739745.1 Acidimicrobiia bacterium
GATGTCGGTTTCCTCGATCCGGCCCTGCCCCGAGAAGGCCAACTCGTGGGTGCGCACGGCTCCCTGACCCGCGCCGAGATGCTCGTGCCGTTGATCGCGGCGCCGGGCCGCGGTGCGTGAGCGCGGCGCGGGTAGGGTCGACGCCACGAGTTTCACGCGTGCGATTCGCACCGGCGTGAGGCGAACGGATCTCTTGGCGGAGTAGTTCGTGGCGAAATCGTTCACCCATCTGCATGTACACACCGAGTACTCGATGCTCGACGGTGCGTCGCGGATCGGCGAGGTCGTCGGGGCCGCGGCCGCGGATGGCCAGCCCGCCATCGGCATCACCGACCACGGGAACATGTACGGGGTCCTCCCGATGTACCAGGCGGCCCGGGACGCCGGGATCGTGCCGATCATCGGCACCGAGTTCTACCAAGCGTTCGAGACGCGCACCGAGCGTCCGGTTCGGCGCGGGAGCAAGGTCGACGACTCCGGAGGTGAAGTGGAAGGCGGTCGCAAGGCCTACTACCACCTCACCGCCCTGGCCGAGAATCAAACCGGCTACCGCAACCTGATCCAGCTCTCGAGCCGAGCCTTTCTCGAGGGCTACTACCAAAAGCCCAAGGTGGACTGGGAACTCCTCGAAACCCACCACGAGGGCATCATCGCCACCACCGGTTGTCTCGGTGGACACGTGCTCCAACGGTTGCTGAACGGCGATGAGCCGGGCGCGTTGGCCGCCGCGGCTCGTCTCCAGGACATCTTCGGGAAGGACAACCTCTTCGTCGAGGTCCAGGACCATGGGATTCCCGAGCAGCTCGCCACGAACCCGAAGCTGGTGGAGATCGCCCGGGCGATCGGTGCGCCACTGCTCGCGACGAACGACAGCCACTACACCGAACAGGGCGATGCCGTTGCGCACGATGCGCTGCTGTGCGTGCAGACCAACGCCAAGATCCACGAAACGAACCGGTTCAAGTTTCACGGTGACCAGCACTACCTGAAGACCGCGGCCGAGATGCGGGACCTCTTTTCCGAGATCCCCGAAGCCTGTGACAACACGCTCTGGGTTGCCGAGCGCGCCAACGTCGAGATCGACTTCGGTCAGCCGGTGTTGCCGAGCTTTCCGGTCCCGGAGGGTATGAACGAAGAGCGCTACCTCCGTCAGCTCACCTACGAAGGCGCGGCGAAGCTTTACGGCGAGCAGCTGGCCCCGCACGTGCGAGAACGCATCGAGCACGAGCTCGACGTGATCGAGTCGATGGGCTTCTCGGCGTACTTCCTGGTGGTGTGGGACCTGGTGCGCTACGCCCGTTCGCAAAAGATTCGCGTCGGTCCGGGTCGCGGGAGTGCGGCGGGTTCGTGTGTGGCGTACTGCCTTCGCATCGTGGACATCGACCCGATTCGCTACGACCTGCTGTTCGAGCGGTTCCTCAACCCGGGCCGCAAGCAGATGCCCGACATCGACATGGACTTCGACTCGCGCTACCGCGGGGACATGATCAAGTACGCCGCAGCTACCTATGGCTCGGACCACGTCGCTCAGATCATCACGTTCTCCACGATCAAGGCGCGCGCCGCGGTGCGAGACGCGGCTCGGGTGTTGGACTATCCGTACATCGTCGGGGACAAGATCGCCAAGCTGATGCCTCCGCTCATCATGGGTCGGGACACGCCGCTGTATGCGTGTCTCGAACCGCATCCGAAGTTCGGCGACGGCTACAAGATGGCGGCCGAACTCCGGGAGCTGTACTCGACGGACAAAGAGGCCAAGGACGTCATCGACGTCGCGCGGGGGCTCGAAGGGTTGCGGCGCGGCGACGGTATCCACGCTGCCGCCGTGGTCATCACGCGGGAGCCGCTCACCGAGTATCTGCCGATCCAACGCAAGCCCGAGCCCGGGACGCCGATCGAGGACGCGCCGGTCGTCACTCAGTACGAGATGCACGGGGTCGAGGACCTCGGGCTCCTCAAGATGGACTTCCTCGGCCTGCGCAACCTCGACGTCATGGAAATCACCCTCGATCTCGTCGAGCACGGCACCGGCGTCCGACCCGACATCGACACGGTGGACATCGACGACGGTCCCACGTTCGAGCTCTTGCGCAAGGGCGACACGATCGGGGTCTTCCAGCTCGAGGGTGGGCCGATGCGTGCGCTCATCCGCTCGCTCGAGCCGAGTTCGTTCGAAGACGTGGCCGCGTTGGTCGCGTTGTACCGACCGGGTCCGATGGCCGCGAACATGCACACGGATTATGCGGACCGCAAGAACGGTCGCAAGCCGGTGGTCTATGACCACGACGACCTGAAGGAGATCCTCGGCCCGACCTTCGGCCTGATGATCTACCAAGAGCAGCTGATGCGCGTGAGCCAGAAGCTCGCCGGTTACTCGCTCGAAGAAGCGGACAACCTGCGGAAGGCCACCGGGAAGAAGGACCGCGTCCTCATCGCGAAGGAACGCGCGAAGTTCGTCGACGGGTGTGATGCGCAGGGGTACGGGCGCGAGTTCGGCGAGAAGATGTTCGACATCATCG
>JAYUDQ010000118.1:0-6612 GCA_043739745.1 Acidimicrobiia bacterium
GAGTTGGCGCCGGGACGGCTCGTGTTCGGCGTCGGGGTCGGTGGTGAGGACCGTCACGAGGTCGAGGTGTGCGGCGTCGACCCCCGCACCCGGGGCCGCCGTTGCGACGAGTCGCTCGAGGTCCTGCGCGGGCTGCTGCGGGGCGACACGGTCTCGTTCCACGGCGAATTCTTCGACATCGAGGACTGCCTCATCCGACCCGCGCCGGCACCCGCGATCCCGGTACTCGTCGGAGGTCGGTCGGACGCGGCCGTGCGTCGGGCCGGTCGGTTCGGCGACGGCTGGCTGGCCTCGTGGTGCAGCGCCCGCCGCTTCGCCGAGGCGATCGATATGTGCACAGATCATGCCGCGATGGCGGGCCGAGCCGATGTCGCGTGGCGTCACAAGTACCAGCTGTGGGTGGGGCTCGCCGCCGATCGCGCAATCGCGCGGGAGTGCGTACGCAAGCGTATGGAGGGCTTCTACCGGATTCCGTTCGCGCAGTTCGAGAAGTACACCCCGTTCGGGACGCCCGCCGACGTGGCCGACGCGCTGCGGCCGTTCGTCGACGTCGGTGTGCGCGACTTCGACATCACGCCCTGCGCGCCGAGCGATGCCGAGGCGATCGAACTTGCGGGCGAGGTGAAGCGGCTGCTGAATGCGTGACGGCGAACGGCGTCAGCGCCCGCCTGCTGGGTCGCGGGTCAGGTCGCTCGCGAGACGTGCCGCGATCGTTGCCGCATCGGCATCGTCCGTGTCGACCGTGACGTATGCCAGTGATTCGTACCAATGGGCCCGCCGGCCGATCTGCTCGCGGAACATCGCGTCGAGGTCGTTGTCGTAGCGCGGCCGATGACCGCCCTGCACGGCATCCTCGAAGCGGTGCACCAGGGTGTCGAGCCGGGCCCGTAGCCACACGACCTTGGCTCCGCTGTGCCTGATGGCGGCGCGGACCTCGGCGGTGTCGACCACGCTCGCCGCGGCCCCGACAACTCGCACCCCGTCGTGAATGGCGCCGAGCTCAGCCAGGAGGTGCGCTCGTTCCGCACCGTGCACGGCCGCGACGCCCTCGTCGGCAAGCAGCTCACGAGCAGTCTCCCCCGTGGTCCGCTGGATGAACTCGTCGCTGTCCGAGTACGTGCCGCCTATCCGTGTGGCAAGCGCCCGCCCGATGCTCGACTTGCCTGTGCCCATGAGCCCGAGCAGCACGATCGTCGGGGATTTCGGAACGGACACCGCGCCATGTTCGCGCACGTCCCAAGCCGTCCGTCCGCTGCCGGCCGCGTTCTGACCGAGTCCCGGCCGCGTTCCGGCCGCGTTCCGGCCGCGTTCCGGCGATTCGGTCAGCGCCCGACGACGAGCACCACCAGCCCGCCCGCAACCACCACGGCGGCGCGGATCCGCCGGTGGGCGTCGGCCGAGTCCTTCCCCCTGCCCTCGCCCAGCACGAACCACCCGGCCAGCGCGCCGAGCACGACCGAGCACTCCCTGATGGCGGCCACGTATCCCACCGGCGCGGTGCGCACCGCGATCAGCACCATTGCGTAGGTCACCATCGACGCGACTGCACCCGCCCCGATCTTCGCCCCCGATGCCCGCAGCACGGCCGCGAGCTGGCGGCCCCGTCCCGATGCCACACCGGCGACGGTGAGCGACGCGCCGCCGAAGATGAACCCGCCGAGGACGTACGCCGGGTTGTCCGATCGTCGGGAGCCTTCGGCGTCGATGATCGTGTACGCCGCGATCGTGACGCTCACGAGTAGCGCCCACAGCAGCGCGCGGTCGAACTGCCGATCGGCGCCGCCCGGTCCGGCGCGGAACGCCTGCCACGGACGCGACAGCAGCACGAGCCCGGTGAAGATGATCCCTGCACCGATCCAGCCGAGGATGGTGAGCTCGTCGTGCAACACGATCGTGCCGCCGATCGCCGCGAGCAGTGCACCGCCACCGCGCGCCAGCGGATAGGTGATCGAGAAGTCGCCCGAGTCGTAGGCCTTCGCCAACGCGATCGCATACGGCGTGTGGATCAGCCCCGAGGCAAGTGCGTACGACCAGGCGATGTGGCGGGCCGACGGGAACGCGAGCATCGCCGCGCCGGACAGCAGCGCGGCGATGAGGAATTGGCCCCAAAGCGCGACGAACCGGTCGCCCGACTGCTTAATGGCGAGGTTCCAGCCCGCATGGATGACCGCGGCGGCGAGGGCCAGAAGTGTGGCGGTCAGCACGGGTGGGCGGGCGGCCAGCGACCCGTCGTCGGCAACGTCTCATCGCCGAGCGTCAGGCCGGTGAGCGTCCGATCGAGGTACATGCCTCGCCACTGGAGCATGCGCTGCGCGTAGGGGAGGACGATTGCCGGATCGACGGTCCGCGTGCGCCAGTTGGGGTCGGCGGTGAGGTCGAAGCACAGCCAGCTTCCGTTGCCGAATTGTACGTACGCATATGAGGCGTCTGCGAGAACGGCGAGATGGTGTCGCTCGAGGGTCCGATCGGCCGTGTCGAGAGGGATGTAGCCGCGTCGGATGAGCGTGTCACGCCAGTCGTATTCCCAGTGCGCAGCGTCGCGCCAGGAAATGGGCTTCGTGCCGGCGAGGAACGGCGTGAGCGCGACGCCGTCGCACTGTGGCGGGGTGTCGACACCGATCGCATCGCAGATCGTCGGGAGGATGTCGACGTTCTCGGTGTAGGCGTCGACAGCGGAGCCATGGGGTGTGCGGTGACGCGGATCGCGCACGATGCCGAGGATGCGATAGCTCTGCGGGAAGTAGCCGAGCTTGCCTTTGAGGCCATGGTCGCCGAGCTGGTCGCCATGATCGGCAGTGACGATGATCACCGTGTCGTCCCACATGCCCCGGGTGCGCAGTGCGTCCCAGAGCCGGCCCAGTTGGCTGTCGACCTCCGACACCATGCCGTAGTACTGCGCCCGCATCCGACGGATCGCGGCCTCGTCGGTCGTTGCTGCCGCATCCGGATCGGCGAGCAGGGCGTCGTGGAAGCGGTGCCGCTCGCCAGCCGCGGCCGGCTCGATCGGTAGCTCGACGTCGTCAGGGTCGTAGGCGCTCGACCAGTGGCCGGCTGCGGCGTAGGGCGGGTGCGGTCGCCAGTAGCTGAGATGGGCGAACCATGGAGCGCTCTGTCGGTCGAGCCAGGCGACTGCGGTGTCGGTGAGGAAGGCCGAAGCGCTGTGCTCGGCCGGGCGGTCGGGTTCCGTCAGAAAGGCGGTCGCGCCGTCGGCCGGGACGCCGTGGCCTCGGGCGCCGAGCCACTCGCGCCACGGCGCCTGACTACCGGTGAGATCCAACCCGACGGTGAACCCTGGCAACACGCCTTCGTAGGTCGACAGACGCGGGTCGCTCGGGCCATCGGCGATACGCGGGTCGATCGACTGGTCGGTGTAGCCGAACAGTGTGGGGTCGTATCCCGCTCGACGGGCAACCCGGGCGACGTTGTCGAAGCGGTCGTCGAGTGGCGTGCCGTTGGCGACGACCCGGGTGTTCATCTGGTACATACCGGTGTAGAGGCTGGCCCGACCGGGTGCACAGGGTGCGGCCTGGCTGTAGTGGCGATCGAGGCGGACGCCTTCGGCTGCGAGTACATCGAGGTTCGGTGTGCGCACGAGCGGATGCCCGGCACCGGATAGGCAATCGCCGCGGAACTGGTCGAGCGTGATCAGCAGGACGTTCATCCTGGCGTGCTCTGACGGGTCGGTCACGGCCTGGACGGTATCGGCTGGACACGCCTACGAGCGGCTGGGGCGCTGGCCGCCGCCACCAGACAGTCGCCGATCAGCGGGCGAAGTAGACGAGCTCGCCCGGGATGTCCGCCGGCAGCGCCTTCATGACGTGGCCAGCCGCGGCGATGTCGGCAGCGATGCGGTCGGCCTCGGCCAGATAACCCGCGAACCGGGTGCGGACATCGCCACTGCTCGGTACGCCGGGTGCACGTGAGCCGCAAAGCCCGTCGGCGGTGAAGCGCAGACCCTTGAGACCGTCCGTGTCGTCGTCACCGTGCGTCCAGGCCCCCGTCACCCAGTCGAGCTCGTACGCAGGCACAAGCGCCGCTCCGCGGGCCGCGATCCACGCGACGGCATCGACGATGCACTCGAGCTCATCATCGGTGAGCGTGTAATGCAGGCTGATCCGGGTCCACCCCGGCTTGAGGCCTTCGTGTCCGGCGTCGATCTCGTCCATGTAGCGCTCCGAGAGGTCGTGCCCGATGTCGAGCAGCCGATGACCGTAGGGCCCTGCACACGCGCAACCGCCGCGTGCCTGGATGCCGAACAGGTCGTTCAGCAGCCGCACGACCAGGCGCGGGTGCAGGATTGGACCGCCCGGCTCGGGGCGGAGCAGGAACGACAGCACGGCCAGCCGAGGTGCGTGGACGTCGCCCAGCAGCTCGACCCGGGCGTCGGCCCGCAGCCTCTCCAACGCGCGGCCGAGTAGTGCTTCCTCGCGTGCCGCGATGGCTCCGACGCCGATGCGCTCCTTGACACCGAAGGCGAGTGCAGCGCGGATGCGCTGCAGGATGGCGGGCGTACCGGCGTCCTCGCGAGCTTCGATGTCCGTGAGGAAGCGATGCCGGTCGGTGCTGACGTAGGCGACGGTGCCGCCCCCGCCCGTCGACGGCGCATCCAATGTGTACATACCTTCGTCGAAGATCAGGATGCCTGGTGTTCCCGGTCCGCCAAGGAACTTGTGTGCACTGACGAAGATGGCGTCGTAGCGATCGTCCTGCCCGGCCCGCATGTCGATGTCGACGTAGGGCGCCGACGCGGCGAAGTCGAAGCAGGCCCAGGCATCGTGCGCGTGCAGGATGCGAGCGATGGCCCGAGTGTCGGTGCAGATGCCGGTGACGTTGCTTGCGGCCGAGAACGAACCGATCTTGCTGCGGCCCTGCCAGCGAGGGTCGGCGAGCGCGGCTTCGAGGGCGGCGAGGTCGCACTGCCCGGCCGGGCACAGTGGGATCTCGACGACCTCGACGAGCGTTTCGCGCCAGGTGACCTCGTTGGAGTGGTGCTCGTACGGCCCGACGAACACGACCGGACGTTCATCGGCGCGCATGGTGTCGAGCACCCGCCGGCGCAGCGGTGAAGGGATGGCGACACCGAGGATCTCCTGCAGGCGTTTGATCGCCGCCGTCGAACCGGTGCCGCACCAGACGAGCTTGTGCTCGGTTCCGGCGTGCACGCATTCCTTGACGAAGCGGTCGGCGTCGTGGAGCAGGTGCGTGGTGACTGCGCCGGTGGCCGAGTCTTCCGTGTGGCTGTTCGCATACAGGGGCAGCACGGTCTCGGCGATCGTGCGTTCGATCGAGTGCAGCGACCGGCCTGACGCGATGAAATCGGCGTACAGCAGCTGCCGGGCGCCGAACGGGGTGGTGAGGGCGATGTCGCGCCCGATCGTGTCGGTCCGGAGCGCTGCGAACGGATCGGCCTCGAAGGCGTCGGCAGCGGTCATGATCCGTCGATTCTACGGGCCAACCACGGAGAAGTTGGACGCCGGGTTTGAATTTGCGCGGCCGGATCGGTTTCACTGGGGGGACGTTTCTCGCGTCTCGGACGCCATCTCAGGGAGCAACTCATCGCCATGGCCACCGCTACCGTCGTCCCTCTCGTCGACTATCTGATCCTCGGCGACGCCCCATTCCTCGAGGTCAACGAGTGCACCGCGTGCAAGGCTCACTTCTTCGACCGCCGCAACGCCTGCGCCAACTGCTTCGCCACTGAGTTCACCAAGGTCTCGATCCCGAACGAAGGTGAGGTGCGCTCGTACACGATCGTCACCTTCGCCGCACCCGGCGTCAAGGTCCCGTTCGTGTCGGCCATCATCGACTGCGGCGGCACCAGCGTCCGCGCCAACCTGGTCAACGTCGAGGCCGACCCTGAGCACGTCACGCTGGGCATGAAGGTGAAGCTCACGACGTTCTCGATGGGTCCGGACTCGGCCGGTACCGAGGCCATCGGCTTCGGCTACGAGCCCGCCTGACGAACCCGGCCGCATGATCGCGGCCTGCACCATCACACCACCGAAACGTACGTACGCATAGCATCACTGGCACCGAACCCAACTTCCGGAGGCACCACCATGGCAACTGACGACGTCTACATCCTCGGTATCAACATGACGAAGTTCGGCAAGCATGCCGACAAGGACGTCGTCGATCTGGCGGCCGACGCCACGCTCGCGGCCCTCAAGGACGGTGGTGTCACGATGAAGGACATCAACGTGATGGCGGCCGGCAACCTCATGGGCGGCGGGGCCATCGGCCAGCGCATCCAGAAGCAGGTCGGGCAGACGGGCATTCCCGTGTACAACGTGTCCAACGCGTGTGCCACCGGTGCCACCGCCCTGCGCGTCGCGTACATGTCGATCAAGGCCGGCGAGTCGGACTACGGGCTTGCTGTCGGTGTCGAGAAGCTCGCCGGTGCGGGTCTCCTCGGCTCGGGTGACCGCAATGCGGGGACCGAGTGGAAGCCGTCAGGCCGCTACGGCGCCGTTGCCCCGATGGACGGACGGGTCGGCACCGACGCCATGCCGGGCGTGTTCGCGCAAGTCGGCATGGAGTACGGCCACAAGTACGGCGGTGCCACGTTCGAGCTGTTCGCCAAGATCTCCGAGAAGAACCACGGACACTCCA
>JAYUDQ010000119.1:0-2510 GCA_043739745.1 Acidimicrobiia bacterium
GCATTCCGAGGACGTGCGTGTCTCGACGCTGCGCCAGTATCTAGAAGCGCTCGGTGCACGCCTCGAACTCGTTGCGGTGTTCGACGACGACGCTCGCCGTGTGCCGGTGCACCTCGGCAAGGGCTCAGCAGCCTGACCAGTCGGCGGCGCAATATGTACCATCCATGTACCAACACAGCGGTAAACAGCGGTACACAGAGGGGAACTGAGGTCGTCGATGCTGCGCCGGTGGCGGCGACGCGCCCTGGGCGGTTGCCCGGCTGCTCCTCCACCGCTGAACCCAAAGTCATCCCAACCAAAACTACGTTCGAACAAGAGCATTTCATCCTAGGATTCTGGTGCGTCTCGTGGAGATGTAGCTGTGACAGTTGAGGAGTCGTCCATGGCGAGGTTCCGTTTCGTTCATGTCGGGGTCGCATTCGGGCTGATGGCGGCCGCGGCGACGGGCTATCAGTTGGTTTCTGCCACCGGGCCAGCGGGTACTGCGTCGGCGTTGGTGCCGTGTCGCTCGCACCGTGTCGGTTGCTCGATACGCGGGCGAGTGACCAGGTCGGCACTCGGTCAACGCCGATCGCGGCGGGGGAGGTCTCCGATTTCGCGGTGTGGGGGCACAATGGCAACTGCGATATCCCAACCACGGCGACGGGTATCGCGTCGAATGTGACTGCGGTGAATCCGACTGGGTCGAGTTATCTGACGGTGTTCCCGGGTGATGCGCCTCAGCCGTTGGCGTCGAATTTGAACTGGACTCCGGCGAGTCCGCCAACTCCGAATCAGGTCACTGTCGGGTTGTCGTCGACGGGGGCGATCAAGGTGTTCAATCATGTCGGCACGATCGATGTGATCGTCGATATTGTCGGCTACTACGTGGCGTCCACCAGTGGTCCAACCGGACCGACCGGGGCGACCGGGGCGATCGGACCGATCGGGGCGATCGGGGCGATCGGGGCGACCGGGGCGACTGGTCCTGCAGGACCACCTAATCGGATCAGCAACACCCAGATCGCGTTGCTTCAATGGGGCCAGGACCCCGGCCGTGCGGCAACGTTCCCTACCTTCTCCGGCCCGCGCGGGGTCGCGTATGACGGCACCAACATCTGGGTCGCCAACAACGGCGTGAGCACCGTGTCGAGGATCAACCCACTCACGGGGGCCAAAACCGACATCACCGTGGGCGGAAATCCGTGGGGGGTCGCGTATGACGGCACCAACATCTGGGTCACCAACAACGGCGCCAGCTTCATATCGAAGATCAACCCGGCAACCGGCGCCAAGACCGACTACCCCACCAACTGCTGTGAGCGAGGGATCGCGTATGACGGCACCAGCATCTGGGTCACCAACGGCAGCAGCACCGTGTCGAAGATCAACCCGGCCACCGGCGTCAAGACCGATTACACCGTCGGCAATAGCCCGGTCGGGATCGCTTACGATGGCACGAGCATCTGGGTCGCCAACCGTACTGACAACACCGTGTCCAAGATCAACCCGGCAACGGGGGCCACAATCATCGCCTACCCCACCGGCACCAGTCCGTGGGGGGTCCGCTTACGATGGCACCAGCATCTGGATCACCAACGACGGCAGCGGCAACGTGTCCAAGATGAACCCGGCTACAGGCACCAAAATCGACTATCCGGTGGGCGCCGTCCCGCGAGGGGTCGCGTATGACGGCACGAGCATCTGGGTCACCAACAACGGCGCCAGCACCGTGTCCAAGATCAACCCGGCAGCGGGCACCAAAATCGACTACCATCACCGGCGCCGGTCCGGTCGACGTCGCCTATGACGGCACGAACATCTGGGTGACCAACATCAGCGACAACACGGTGTCGAAGATCGTCCCGTGAACTGACACGGACAATCGACCAGCCACACCAACTCAGGGCATCGTCGGCGACGGTCCCCGATACAACAGGCAGCAAGGCGGCGCGCCCGTCCAGATGTCAGGCCAGATGGTCGCCGAGCAACGCAACCTGTTCGTCCGTCAGCCCACCGGTCCGGTGGGTCGCTTGTAGTTGGCGAGCGACAACGAAACCGAAATGCTCCTCCAGCCGCGCCTGCCAGCGCACCCCATCGAATCTCGAACTCGCCATAGCCTGCCAGATCGCTCGCGATAGTCTCGGGCGATTTGGAACCATCTCCGTGAACCTTGATCGCGCGCGGTCGGCTCGGGCTTGCTGAGAGAACGGCACCGTCCACGAAGGTGTCGTTGGCGAATCATCGTCGGAGGCCGCCGCTCAGCGCGACTCTTGTTGGCTGGTCAGGCCGTCACGTCGGGCATGTTCTGAGCGATGGGGGCGTCATGATCCAGATGAGCAGCGTTTGGCGGTCACGGTAGGCAGCAGCCGGAGCGGCTGTTGCGATCACCCTCGGCGGTGGCAGTGTGTTCCGGTCGGCTGAGGCGACGGTCAACACGGGGACTCGTGCGGTGTTCGTGGCGATCACACCATGTCGGTTGTTCGATACACGTCCAGCCCCGCTCAACGTCGGGTCGCGCACGGCGCCGT
>JAYUDQ010000120.1:0-2506 GCA_043739745.1 Acidimicrobiia bacterium
GGACGACGGGACTCACGAGGAACTGCTCGAGCGGTGCGCGCTCTATCGGACACTGCTGAGCGGTCCGGGCGAACTGGCCGAGGGCGAAGCCACGATCGAGGCCGCGTTCGCAGCCCGCAACGCTACGAAGTCAGTGAACACGGACGGCGGTATCGAGTTGGTGACCCCACAGGTCGGGGCCCGTCCGCCCCTGCATGGAGGCCGAGCGGGCGGCGGGCCCGGTTTGGGAGCCGGATTCAACGTCACACCCGAGACGGTGGCCAGAATCGCACTCCTGCCACCCGCTGACGACGTTCCGGCCGTGGCACCGGCAGAAGCCGTGGCCGCCGCAGAGAAGGCGAAGCCGGGCCTCTTCCTCCGGGTCGCGTTCCGCCCGCACCGGCGGCTGCTCGGCATCGGGTTCGTGCTCGTCGCAACCGATGCGCTGCTGAGCCTGGCCGGCCCGGCGTTCATCGACTTCGGTATCGAGAAAGGTGTCCGCGTCGGGTCGCGTCACGCACTGGACGTCGCCGTTCTGGGCTTCCTGATCTTCACGCTGCTCGACCTTGTCGTCGTGTGGGCGTCGCAGATCCAGGTCGGCATCGCTGGCGAACGGCTCCTCTACGACCTGCGTTTGCGCGTGTTCGGGCACCTGCAGAGCCTGGCTGTCGACTTCTACGAACGGGAGATGACCGGGCGCATCCTCACCCGCGTCACCGGCGACGTCGATGCGCTCGCAAACCTGGTCCAGCAGGGCGTCGTGAACCTCATCCTCAACGCGCTCACGCTGGTCATCGTGATCAGCTACCTGCTGGTCCGCAACTTCGAGCTCGGTCTTGTTGCGCTCGCGGTGATCCCGCTGCTGCTGGTGGCGACGGCCTGGTATCGGACCGCCTCGGAGAAGGCCTACGGCGCAGTGCGCGATCGCATTGCGACAGTGAACGCCAGCCTGGCCGAGTCGTTCGCCGGCGTGCGCGTCACCCAGTCGCTGGGTCGCGAAGTGCGCAACACCGGGGATTTTGGTGCCATCGTCGAGACCCATCGGCGGGCGAGGCTCGACGCGCAGATCGCCGCGTCGGTGTACTTCCCGATCGTCGAGCTGCTCGGCGGGGTGGCCACCGCGCTCGTGCTGTGGCGCGGTGCCGGCCTGGTACATGATCAGCGACTGACTACCGGCGCACTCATCGCGTTTGTGCTCTACCTCACGCAGCTCTTCGCACCGATCCAGCAGCTGACCACGATCCTCGATACCTGGCAGCAGGCCGGTGCCGCGGTCGCAAAGCTGCGTGGGTTGCTCAGCGAGCCGACCTCGACCCCGGCGGCGTTGTCACCGATCATGCCTTCGGTCGAGGGCCCTGCCGGCGAACACGGCGCCCGCATCGAACTGCGCGGCGTCCGCTTCGCCTACCGCGGTGCAGTGAACGAGGCGTTGTCGGGAATCGATCTCACGATCGAGGCGGGCGAGACGGTGGCGCTCGTTGGGTCGACCGGAGCCGGCAAGTCGACGCTCATGAAGATGATCCCGCGGTTCTACGACCCGACATCCGGCTCGGTGCTGATCGACGGCAAGGAATTGCGCACCCTCGACCTTGCCGCGTGGCGTCAGCAGCTCGGCGTCGTGCCGCAGGAACCCGTGCTGTTCTCGGGCACCTTGGCCGAGAACATCGCATACGGGCATCCGACCGCCTCCCGGGCCGACGTCGAATCCGCAACCCGCTCCGTCGGTGCCCACGACATGATCCTGGCCTTCCCCAACGGCTACGACACGGACGTGTCGAACCGCGGCCGCTCGCTTTCTGGTGGCCAGCGTCAGCTCGTGGCCCTCGCCCGTGCTGCCCTCGTCAACCCGAGGGTGCTCCTGCTCGATGAGGCAACGGCCAACCTCGACCTGGGCACCGAGGCCAAGGTGCAGGCGGCGATGGGCGTGCTGTCGACCCACCGCACTACCATTTTGATCGCACACCGGCTCGATACCGCCAGGCGGGCCGACCGCATCGTCGTCGTGGAGCACGGCGTGGTCGTGGAGGTCGGTTCCCATGACCAACTGGTCGCGGCAGGCGGGCGCTACGCCGAGCTGTGGGCCGGTTCCGGTGGCTGACTGGCTTATGCTCTGCCCGCCCATGGAGACCGATGCCTCCGTCACCCGAGTAGAGCGAACCTTCGGGTTCATCGACATCTCGGGCTTCACCATGTTCACGGACCAGCACGGTGACGCCGCGTCGGTGAACGCGCTCGCCGAGTTCCGCCAGGTGGTTCGGGACGTTGCCAGCCATCACGGCGTGCGGATCGACAAGTGGCTCGGCGATGGCGCGATGTTCGTCGGCGTCGACACCGCGCCGCTCGTCTCGGCACTGCTCGACATCGAAGCCCGCCTGGAGGACTCGGAGTTCCCGCTGCCGCTGCGGGCCGGGATCGCCAGCGGAATGGTCATCCTGTTCGAGGGCGACGACTACATCGGCACGCCGGTGAACCTCGCAAGCCGACTGTGCAACGAGGCCCAGCCAGGTCAGACGCTCGTCACCGAAGC
>JAYUDQ010000121.1:0-6596 GCA_043739745.1 Acidimicrobiia bacterium
CACCTCGCTCTCGGTGATCTCGAGTACGACCCTGTCACCGGGAACCCCGTAATCACGGAGCAGGCTCGAGATGAAGGTCACCAGGTCGTGGTCGAAGAAATTCCGCACCGACATGTTGAGTGCAACGGTGATGTCGATGCCGCTGGCCCGCCAATCCGCAAGGTGCTTCACACCCTGCTCGATGACCCAGCGCGTCAGCGGCTGGATGAGGCCCGAGAGCTCGCTGAGCTCGACGAAGTGGTGCGGCCCGAGAAGCCCATGGCGGGGGTGCTCCCAGCGCACGAGACCCTCTGTACCGACGACCCGGCCCGTGGCGACGTCGATCTTCGGCTGGTGGTAGAGACGGAAGTCACCAGAGACGATCGCAGCGCGCAGCTCGCCCAGGAGCTCGAGGCGATGGAGGTTGGCGGCATCGTCATCGGCGGTCGCCACGACATAGCTTCGGCCGCTCCGCTTGGCCACGTACATAGCCGCATCGGCCCGGCGCAGGAGCGCACTGGGCGAGTCGCCGTGATCCGGATACCGCGCGATGCCGATCGAGGCCGCGGCCTGGATGGTCATCTGGTCGATCGAGAAGCCGGGCGTCAGCGCAGCCGCGATCGTGTCGGCCAGTGCTTGGCCGTCTTCGAGCGATGCCGGGCTGAGCGACACCGCGAACTCGTCGCCACCGAGCCGCGCGATGCTCGAATTGGCGGGCAGATAGGCGGCGAGGCGACCCGCGATGCCCTGCAGCAGGAGATCGCCGACGGCGTGGCCGAGGGTGTCGTTGACCTCTTTGAATCCGTTGAGGTCCAGCAGGATCACCACCGTGCCGTTCTTGCTCCGCGAGCTCTCTTCGAGGCGGCGTTCGAGCTCCTCGTGGAAGAGGCTCCGGTTCGGTAGTCGCGTCAGGGTGTCGTACTGCGCCTGCTTCTGGATTGTCTTCTGCGCCTGCTGTTCGAAGGTGACGTCGGCGACGACTCCGCGCACCTGGACCGCGCCGCCCTTGTCGTTGCGGCGGATGAGAACCGCATCGCGCACGACGATGGTCTCGCCGTCGCGTCCGATCATCCGGTAGTTCATGACGAGCGCACCCTCATCGGACTGCGCGAGCACGCGTCGCTTCGTCTCCTCGACCCGGGCACGGTCATCCGGGTGGACGTAGGAGTACCAGTCGAGCCGAAGCCGGGTCGGGTCGAGTCCGAAGACCGAGCGGGCCTTGGGGCTCACGAAGGTCATCTCCAGCGTGATCGGGTCGGCCTCCCATACGACGGCATCGAGGCCGTCGAGCAGGTCGGCGTACTTGAACCGGACCAGCATCTCGAGGTGACGTAGGCGCGAGGAGAGGTACGCCATCGAGGGCACGAACGCGCCGAAGACGGACAGCATCACCAGATCCATCGGCCGGTACGAACCCGAGGTCGCAGCGATCCCGGCCAGTCCGGCCACCAGGGCAGAAGCAGCCAGACACGCAGAAGCCGTGCCGTACGCGACGATGCCGACACCCATCTGCCCCAGACCCATCACGATCCCGTAGGGCAGCAGCACCGGTGCGGCCGAAACGACCATCAGGTTGATGGCCGCGTCGGCGAACGATGTGACGGGCGGGATCCTCCCGAGGCGTCGGGCCCGGAGGTGGAGCAGCAGCCCGAGCGGGAGTCCTGCGACCCCCACGCCGAGGAGCGCGGGGAGCCGCTTGGACGCGAACTCGGGCAGGATGGCTACGACCAAGAACAGCGTTGCGAACAGCGCATGGCGGGCCCAGAGGACCCGGTACGCGTGATCGCGCTGGTCGTGGAAGTTCAGCTCACCGATCGACGAGTCGTCCGACGTGGGGATCGCCGTCCGCATGACGTTCGGGGTCCAGCCGTGGCCGACCTTGGCCATGGGGTCCGACGGCTTTGGCGTCGTACCGATCTTGCGGTCGGCACGGCGCACCCACAGCGGGGAGCTGTCGGTGACGAACCGATGGCCATCGGATTTCGGCATCGCCCGGTCTTCCGACGCGGCCGCGCGCGCTTTCGCCCGACGGCCGGTCACCGCCTCTCACCCCGCAGACACATGTCTGTTCAATCGGCAACGGCTCTCGTCGAGTTGAGGCAGCAAGGGAGCCACTGCCCGCAGGGACAGTGGAGTCTGGGTCCTCTCAGTGCTCATAGCGGACCGAACGGCCTACCCTCCTAGGTATGGCGACCCTGATCGAAACGGCCCGCCTCTCGTTGCAGGGCGCTATCCGTGGCGTCCTGATCGGCTCGGCGGAACCCGTTGCCGACATCGCTCGATCGGGCGGAGGTGACCCCGGTCTGTTCGGACCCGGGAGTGCGACCTGGACCGTGCACAGCGATGCCGCAATCCTCATCGGCGGCATCCGTGCCCTGCTCCTGCAGACGATGCACCCGCTGGCGATGGCCGGCGTCGCCGACCATTCGGCCTATCGGACGGACCCGACTGGCCGGCTGTGGCGCACCAGTTCCTATGTCGGTACGACGACGTTCGGGACCACCGAACAAGCCACGCAGGCAGTAGCGATCGTCCGTCGGGTCCACGAGTCCGTCGTCGGAACGGCACCTGACGGCCGGGCCTACGCGGCCAACGATCCGCATCTGCTCGGCTGGGTCCACCACACGCTGGTGGACAGCTTCCTACGCGCCCACCAACGCTACGGCGACACACCGCTCGCACCTGTCGACGCCGACCGGTATGTCGCCGAGCAGGCCCGGCTGGCCGAGCTCATCGGTGCCAGCGACCCGGAGCCGGCGCGAACGGTGTCGGAATTGCGGGCTTGGATGTGGGGCATCCGACCCGAGCTGAGGGCAGGCTCGCAGGCCCGCGAAGCCACCCGATTCCTCCTGTTCCCGCCGCTGCCGCTCGCTACCCGCCCACCGTTCGCGCTGCTGGCATCGGCCGCGATCGGGCTGCTCCCCGGCTGGGTCCGCCGCGATCTGCGCATTCCGACGCTGCCGTTTGCCGACGCGCTCGTCGTGCGACCGTCGGCCAGGGCCCTCAGCCACGTGGTGGGCTGGGCCCTGCGCTGAGGTACCGCGGTCAGCTCAGCTCGGAGCCCACGATCGAGACAAAGCTCACGCAGTTCCCGGGCGCCCCACCGAGGTTGTGCGTCATGGCCATGTTCTTGCCGGCCTTGATCGACGCGATGGCCCGCTCGTCGGGCGCCTCGCCGCGCAACTGCAGCCACGCCTCGAACAGCATGCGCAGGCCCGATGCACCGATCGGGTGGCCGAAGCTCTTCAGGCCACCGTCGGGGTTGACGGCCAACTCACCGTCGAGGTCGAACGTCCCGGCCAGCACTTCTTTCCACGCCATCCCCCGCTCGGCAAATCCGAGATCTTCCATGAGTACGAGCTCCGTCGGGGTGAAGCAGTCATGCACCTCGGCCATGGCGAGCTGCTCACGAGGGTTGGTGATGCCGGCCTGCTCGTAGGCGTCTTGCGCGGAGCGGGAAACCTCGTGGAACGTGGTGTAGTCGTAGTCCGGATCGATCGGCCCGGCACCCGGACCGGCCACGAACGCAAGGGCCTTCACGAAAATTGGCTTGTCGGTGTACTTGTACGCGTCCTCGGCTCGCACGATGATCGCCGCCGCGGAGCCGTCGCTGACGCCCGAGCAGTCGAACACGCCGAGTTGGCCGGCGATGAGCGGCGATGCCGCGATCGTCTCCTTCGAGACCTCCTTGCGGAACTGGGCGCGCGAGTTGCGGGCCCCGTTGTGGTGGTTCTTCCAGGCGATGCGGGTCATCACCTCCTTCATCTCCTCCGGCGTGACGCCGTACTTGCTGGCATACGCAGGTGCCAGAAGCGAGAACGAGGCCGGTGCGGTGAGCGTCGAGTCGGTGCCATCGGTAGGCATGCCCCCGGTTACGAGACCGGAATAGCCGGAGTCCTTGAGCTTCTCGACACCGATGGCCATCACGACGTCATATGCGCCGGAAGCCACGGCGTAGCAGGCGTTGCGGAACGCTTCGGAACCGGTAGCGCAGTAGTTCTCGAGGCGGGTGACGGGCTTGTAGTCGATCTTCAGGGGACGGCTCAGCGTGAGCCCGGACTGGCCGGAGCCCATGGTGCCGAGCCAGAACGCGTCGACGTCGGCCAGCGCGATGCCGGCCGACTCGATGGCGGCCTGCGACGACTCGATCAGCAGGTCGTCGGTGCTCTTGTCCCAATGCTCACCGAAGTTGGTGCAGCCCATGCCGACGATTGCGACACGGTCACGGATTCCTCTCGATGCCATGGTGCTCTCCCTCTGTTCGATTGTCGTTTGAAGTGGTTGTCCGGCGGTCCAAACCGATCAGCGGATCGGACGCGCCTTCCAGAAGTAGTTGTGGATGCCCTGCGCGGTGTTGAGACGGCGGAACGTCATCTCGACCCGACCGCCGATCTTGACCTCTGATGGATCCAGGTCGGTCATCTCGCACATGAACCGGCCACCGCCGTCGAAGTCGACGATCGCACCAACGACCGGGGGCGACATCGAGAACGCCAACCGATCGATCGTGAACGTGGCAATCGTGCCTGGGACGTCGGCGACGCGCTCGACGGCCATCTGGTCGACCGACTGGCACTTCACGCACACCCGCACCGGCGGCAGATGCCGCGTAGAGCAGAGCAGACAGCGCGATCCGCTGAACCCGAACTTCCAGGCGTTCGCCCGAGAACTGGCCGGGGCCGAGACTCGGTCAGGATCGGGGCGACGGGCCGGCTCCCGACGGATCTGACCCTTCCACGTGAGGAATTGCGCATAGGTCAACGAGCCGTTTCCGGCATCAATCTGTGCGCGTACGGTCGCGGATGTTCGGGCATCTCTGTACCCGGCGAGGGCCGCTGTCGTTCGCCAAATGGCGACGTCGACACCGTCGGCCACGGAGACGGTCATGATCAGCTCATCGGCGCCGGCGCGGTCGAGCACGTCGCACAGCAAGAGGTTCGCGTGTGCGGTGCCGGTGTTGCCGATGAGGCCGGTGAGATCCTCGGCCAGCGCGCCCGGCCTGGTCCCGAGTGACTTGGCGATGACCCCGACCGCGCGGGCATGTACCCCGGTCACGAACGCATGATCCAACTGTTCGGCGGTGAGTCCTGCCTGCTTGAGCGCGGCCGTGACCGCCGACTCGGCGAGCGGCACGTACTCGCTCTCACCGAATCGCTCCTCCCACTGTCCACTCGACACTGCACCGGGGAGACGCCACCGATCCAGGAACTCGGCGGTCGCAGAGGCATGCGCGACGAGCTCGGCGACGACACGGTCGCTACCGAAAAGCAGCGCTGCGGCTGCGTCTCCACCGTTGCTCTCGTCGACACCGCCGGGCAACCCGCTGCGGGTGTCGGCCGTGACCACGAGGGCATTCCCCCAAGAAGCGGCGGCCATAGTCGCACCGACACCAGAACGGACAGCGCCACCCGCGTCGACCGCGAACACGCCACCCTCGAGTCCGAGCGCAGCATGGATGGCATTCGCGTTGGTCTTGTCGAGATAGGCCGGATCAGACGTGGCGAACAGCAGCGCATTCGGTCGGTCGTCGGGCCGCAGCACCTTGCGAGCCGCTTCTACGCCCATCGAGGTGGTGTCCTCGTCGAAGGACGCCACCGACCGCGACCCCTTGCCTCCGCCTGAACCGAGGGTTGCCGTGATGGCACGGCGATCGAGACGGAAGTACGGGACGTATGCGCCGTAAGAAACGATGCCAGCCACGAATGGCCTCCATTGGGGTGAGTGCAGCCCGTGGGGTTCCCCTCCACGGTCGGCGCGAACGTCCTGAGCGTACGGCGGCCTTCACGGATCGCGCCAGACACGCCCCAACGGCGGCCTGGCGGCTCCTGTCCGCCGCCTGAGCTACTTCACCTCATCGACGATGTAACCGGCCTTCTTCAGCGGCTTGACGATGAAGAAGAACACCGCCGCGGCCGTTGCCACGAACACGATCGCGGCCTCGATGATGAGTCCGAGCTGGATGTAGTTGTCGCCCCGCAGGTGAATGCGGAACAGCGAGCCGATGCCACCCGCGCTGAGCGAACCGACGATCGGGCTCACGAAGTACTTCACGAACGCTTCGACCAACGCGCTGAATGCGAGCGCCATGACGAGGCCGATGGCGATGCCGATGATGCTGCCGCGCATGATGAAATCACGAAATTCCTTGAGCATGGGAATCCTTCGGTAGATGGTGCGGGCACACTATCCAGGCGGCCCCAGTTCGCGTCGACCGGCTGCTTGCACTACCGTTTTTGTTCCGTTGCATGACCCGACCCTGAACCCGAGGCCACGGCCTCTCGACCAAAGGCGGCTGACGAATGCGGCGATCCAACCCCAATCGAAACGTTGCCCGGCTTGCAGGACTGGCGGCAGCACTCGTGCTCGCCGGCGCGGCGGTCGCCGTACCTGCCTCCGCGCAGAGCCTCACGCCGCCAGCTGCGCCACCCGTCAGCACCACCGAGCCCTCCGCCACCGTGGCCACACTCCCGCCGTGGAGCGCCCAGGTGGTCGACAGCAGCGAGGTGTCCAAGGCCCTCAGCCGGGCAGCTACACCGGTCGGAGCACCGCCGATCGTGGCACCGCCGACGACCGTCAAGCCCAAGGCGAAGCGCGCCAAGGCGACACTCAGCCCGACC
>JAYUDQ010000122.1:0-15456 GCA_043739745.1 Acidimicrobiia bacterium
CTCGACGACGGCGTTGCCGTCCATCTTGCCGGCCATCTTGCCGGCCATCGCGTCCGGCTCGAACGTGGCTGGATCACTGACGGTTGCGGCGGATGACGCCGCGGTATGGGCTGCACTCCGCAAGTGCGAATCCGGCGGCCGCTACGACCTGAACACCGGGAACGGCTACTACGGCGCCTACCAGTTCGCCCTCGGCACCTGGCAGCGGCTCGGCTATCCGGGGTACCCCCACCAGGCGACGGCGGCCATCCAGGACGAGGCCGCGAAACGCCTTCAGGCCACTCAGGGCTGGGGCCCCTGGCCCGAGTGTGCCCGCCGGATCAGCGCTCGGTGAACAACTGTTTCGAACTACGCTTGGTGGTTGAACTTCACGCTCAGTGATGTAGGGTTCGACGCAGTTGAATGGCACTGCACGCAATGGATGAACCCACCCTCGACCCAACCCGCGACCCGAGCCGGCCCCTACGGGCGTTGGAGCGATTCACCGCTGCGCTTCGTACCCTCGCCGACCCGTCCGATCTGGTCGGCGTCTTCGCCGCCGCGACAACCGGTCTCACGACCGCGGCCGGCGAGCGTGGCGTCCTCTGGCGAATCTCGCTCGACGGTACCCGGATGCGTCCGGTCGTGGACCAGGCGACCGCTGACGGCGACAGCGACAGGGGGCGTTGGCTGCACGCCGACGGCCCCGTGGCGCAGGTGCTCGGCGCCGGCCGGGCCATCGAGATGGGCATCACCGACGCCGAAGTGATCAGCACCCTCGAAGGAGTGCCGGTCGGTCGAATCGATGCCGGCGATGATGCCCGCAGACCCAACCGTCCCTTCGGCCGCTTTCTCCCGATCCGCCAGGCGATCGGCGACTCCCATCGCATCGTCGCGGTCCTCGGCGTGATCCGATCGGCCGGGTCCGCCGTGTTCGGCGCCGATGATCGCAGCGTCCTCGAATGCGTGGCCGAACGACTCGAGTCAGCCGTCGCATTCCAGCGCACGTCCGACGATCTGGCCGGAGAGCGATCCCGCCGCCTCGTCCACGGCCAGGGCGTGATCATGGGCGACGAACTGCTCCTGAAGCTCGGCAGCATCGGCGGCGACATCGTATTCCGACACCTGTTCGCGGGCGGCACCGATTACATCAGCGGGGGTGTCACGTCCTCGCTGGGCTACACACCTGAGGAGGTCATGAGCGACGCGGGGCTCATCGATCGCCTCGTGCATCCCGACGACCGCCATCTCCTCACGGACCTGATCGATGATCCGATGCTGGCCTCCAAGCCCCTTCAGATCCGCATGCTCCGGCGCAACGGCAACCTGTCCTGGCAGCTCGTGCGCGTCCTCCCGATCACGGACTCTGCCGGTCGGGTTCTGGGCATCGAAGGCCTCTCGACGGATGTCACAGCGATGAAGCTGGCCGAGGCCGAACTCGCCCATCAGGCCCGCAGCGACGCACTCACCGGACTCGCCAACCGGCTCAACTTCCGTGAGGCGACGGCCCGGGCGCTGGCGAGGATCGAGCGTCACAACGGCATGACCGGGGTTTTGTTCCTCGACCTCGACGGCTTCAAGGCGGTCAACGACCGGTTCGGGCATGCCGCAGGTGATGCTGTCCTGTTGCAGGTCGCCGAGCGCCTGCGCCGGGTCATCCGGCGTGAGGATCTGGTCGCCCGGCTCGGCGGCGACGAGTTCGCCGTGCTTCTGGCCGAGCTTCGCGATGTCGGTGAGGCCGAGGCCACGGCGCGCCGCATCCTCGTCGCGCTCGGAGACCAGCTCGAGGTCAACGGGCTGCCTGCGGGCGTCTCCACCGGCATCGGCATCGCCGTCACCCGCAGCGGTGCGATCACGCCGGACGAGTTGGTCAACCGTTCGGACATCGCCCTCTATCAGGCGAAGCGAGCCGGCCGCGGTCGCTGGCAGGTCTATGAGGGACCGAACGGCACTGCCGCGACGTCACAGCCGACGCTGCTCGACGACGACTCGTCCGGCCCGTCCGGCGCAACGACCGACCGGGTTCCGGAGCCGAGGTCCGCGGCGCAACATCCGCCAGTTTCCGAGCAGATCCTGCGGACGGCGCTCGATCAGGACGAGTTCCGAGTCCACTTCCTCCCCGAGCTCGATACCTACACCGGCCGGGTCGCAGCTGTCGAGGCCCTCGTGCGTTGGCAGCACCCGGAGTTCGGCCTCGTGCCGGCAGCGCTCTTCGTCCCCGAGGTCGACGAGCTCGATCTCCTGCACCCCCTCGGCGATTGGGTGCTGCGCGAAGCCGCCCGCCAGGTCGTGTTGTGGCGGAACGACTTCGACTCGGCGCTGCGATTGTGGGTCAACGTCAGCGCCCGCCAACTCGTCCGACCTGGCTTCGCGGACACCCTGCTCACCACGCTGGCCAGCGTGGGGCTGGCACCGCGTGATCTCGGTCTGGACGTCGCCGAGAGCGCGCTGACGACGCTCGAACCGGCCGCCGAGGCAGTTCTGGCCATGCTCCACCGCGCCGGCGTGAAGCTGGCTGTGGACGTGTTCGGTACGGGCGCGTCGTCTCTGCGCACTCTGCGTCGTCTTCCGCTTTCGCAGATCAAGCTCGATCGGTCCCTCGTCGACATCATCGACCGTACCGGTGTCGATGCCGAACTCGTACCTCTGGCCATCAAACTGGCGCTGTCGCTCGGTGCGGATGTGGTTGCCGTCGGTGTCGAACGACCGGCCCAGCTCGAACGACTCCGTGCCCTGCAATGCCTGTACTTCCAGGGATTCCTCGCCGGCGGAGCGCGCACCACGGAGCAGATCACCGACATGCTGGAGAACGGTCAGCTCGCACTACCGCTCGACGACACGGCGGTTGCGGCAGCACCTACGGCGTCTTCCGCCGATTCCCCGGAGGCCGAACCGACCGTAGGCTGAACGTCATGCGCAGCTTTCCCCGGCCCCACGACCGGCGCGTGTCCTGGTCGGTCATCGCCGCCGCCCTCCTCCTGCTTCTTGTCACCGGCGCGCCTGAAGCCCGGGCCGACCGCCCGGCGCCCAAAGGCGCGACCGGCCAGATGGCGACCACGGGCACGACCATGCCGCTCTCACCGGCAACCGTTCGCGTCACGCAGATCGCCAACGCCGATCAGCCCCTTGCTGTCGTGCAGCGCACCGGCGACGACGCGCTCTACGTTGCCGAGAAGGCCGGCCGGATACGAGCCTGGAAGAACGGCGCCTGGGCGTCCGCGCCGGTACTCGACATCGTGACGCGCGTCGACAGCGTGAACGAGCGTGGTCTCATCGGTCTCGCGTTCCCGCCGACGCGGGCCGACGTGCTCTACGTGGACTACGTGGATCGCAAGGGCGATGTGAACGTAAGTGAACTTCCTTTCGACGGCACGACTGCCGACTTCTCCCGCGAACGCAACCTGCTGCGCATCCCGAAGCCGTTCAACGAGCACAATGCGGGGACGCTCCTGTTCGAGCCCGACGGCACGCTGCTGATCGCCATCGGCGACGGTGGAGGATCGGGCGACAAGTTCAACAACGCACAGCGCACCGACGTCCTCCTCGGCAAGGTGCTGCGCATCGATCCGACACCATCGGGCTCGCTGCCCTACACGATTCCCGCGGACAACCCATTTGCGAAGGCGTCGACGCTCGGGGCCAAGAAGCGCCGCGGCGAGGTCTTCGCCTACGGGCTGCGCAACCCGTGGCGCATCAGCCTTGATCCGGCCACCGGCGACCTCTGGGTGCCCGACGTCGGCGAGAACCTCTACGAGGAGATCAACCGCATCCCGAAGGGCAAGGCGGGAATGAACTTCGGATGGCGCGTTCGCGAGGGCAAGCAGTCCTTCACCGGTTCGAGGCCGGCCGGCGCGACCGACCCCGTCTACGACTACCCGCACAAGGACGGCCGCTGCGCAGTAGTCGGCGGCGCCGTGTACCGGGGCGCGAAGATCCCCGGCATCGTCGGCTTGTACGTGTTCGGCGATGTCTGTACGGGCAGCCTGTCAGCACTTCGACAGGAGGGTGCCTCATGGAATCCGGTCGACCTCGCGGCCAAGGTGCCGTACCTCACGGCGTTCGGCGTCGGCAACGACGATGAGCTGTATGCGACGTCGCTCGAGGGCGGGGTCTACCGCATCGATCCGGCCTGAGGGACCGGATTGGCGTCCAGCCGCAGTCCGGCCACAGCAGCACGCTGACGACTCTATAACGTTCCATACGCGCGCGTACGATCGCCCGCCAGCGAAGCGTCTGCTGTCTGAGCGGCGACCGCGCTCGTGACGGCCGCGACGAAGTCGTCGGCCGCGTCGGCATGGGCCGCGCTTACCGTGCAGTGCAGCGAATCCGGCGGAGTCTGACGATCGCAGTACCAGCCGCCGCCCGCCCAGAGGCGATCACCGACGGCGTAGATGTCAACGCGGTCCTCCGGCGCGATCGCCGGGTCGGCCCCGAACGCCAGAAGCGTCGCCTCCGGTTCGCCGCGCACGGAGATCCCAGGGATCGCGCGCAGCCCGGCCTCGATCTGTATGCGCGCATTGAATGCGGCTTTCGTAAGGCGGAGGTAGCCATTCTCGCCGACATGCTGCATGACCGCCCAGGCCGCAGCGATCGAACCGCCGCTCCGGGTGCCGAGAATGGCCGGCGATCCGTAGATGCCACCGAGCCAGTCGCTGGTGAGGAAGAACTGGTGCTTGCGGAGCTCACGATTCCGATGGGCGAGCACTGACGCACCCTTGGCCGTGTAGCCGTACTTGTGCAGGTCGCAGCTCATCGACGTGACGCCCGGTACCGCGAAGTTCCAGCGTTGCGTGAGCACACCCAACCGCTCGAGCCACGGAAGCGAGAAGCCCATGCAGGCGTCCACATGACAGAGCAGGTCGAACTCGGCCGCCAGCGCCGCGATTTCGGGGATCGGATCGATCACCCCGTGCGGATAGGTGGGCGCGGAGCCGACGAGCAGGATCGTGTCGGGTGTGATCGCCGCGGCCATGGCACCGACATCGGCCCGGTAGTCCTCGCCGACCGGTACCCGGATTGCTTTGACGTCGAAGTACGACGCGGCCTTGGAGAAGGCCGCATGGGCCGAAGACGGCAGCACCATCTCGGGATGGGTGATGCCACGCGTGCGGCCCCACTGCCGCGCACCCTCGACCGCAGTGAGGATGCTCTCGGTGCCGCCCGACGTGAACACTCCGACCGTGTCACCATCACCGCCAAGGAGCTGGCACACCGAGCTGATCACCTCGCTCTGCATCCGCTTGAGGCTGGGAAACGCGTCGGTATTGAGGGCGTTCTCCGACGAGAAGCGCGAGTACGCCTCGAGCGCGAGCGCGTAGATCTCTGGGCCCGGGTAGTACGCGAGGCTGAAGGCGCGGCCGTCCTTCCAGCGGAGGTCGCCGCTGCGGAACGATTCGAGCTGTTCGAGCACCGCACGGGCGTCTTCGCCTTGGGCCGGGATTGCCATGCGGCGGTACCGTACTCATCGTGACTGCCGAGGACACGCCCCACCCCGAATCGCCGAGCTACGTGTACGACGAACTGAGCTTGTTCTCCGAGAACGCGAGCGAGGCCGGGCTGGTATGGGCGGGACCACCCGACGTGAAGCGGGTCGAAGTCCTCGTCGATCCTGCGAACGACCGCAACGTCAGAGGCCTCCTCTGGGGGCCAGGTGTACCGGAGGTCGTGCTCGTACACGGCGGCGCACAGAACGCCCACACGTGGGACACCACGCTGCTCGCGTTGGGCCGTCCCGCGCTCTGTCTCGACCTGCCAGGGCACGGCCATAGTGACTGGCGCGACGACCAGGCCTACTCGCCTGCGTCCATGGCCGATGATCTCGCCGTTGCCATTCGAGCGCTTGCACCCGACGCCGCGTGCGTAGTCGGCATGTCGCTCGGTGGCATCACTGCGCTCGAGCTCGCCGATCGTCATCCTGCACTCGTGCGCAACCTCGTACTCGTCGACGTGACGCCGGGTGTCACCGGTGAGAAGGCCAAGGCGATCATCGACTTCATCTCCGGCCCGCAGTCGTTCCCGAACTTCGCCGATCTGTTGGCCCGCACGATCGAGTTCAATCCCGCCCGCGCCGTGTCGTCGCTACGCCGAGGCATCCTCCACAACGCGCATCGCAACGCCGACGGGTCGTGGAGCTGGAACTACGACCGGCGCACTCCCCACGCTCGCGCCGCCGACGGGGCCTCAGCGCTCTGGGATGCGCTCAGCCGCGTCTCGGTCCCTGTTGCGCTGCTGCGGGGGGCGCTCTCGCCGGTGGTCGATGACGCCGATGTGGCCGAGTTCCTCCGCCGCCAGCCGACCGCACGGGTCGAGGTGGTCGCCAGTGCGGGCCACAGCATCCAGGGCGATCAGCCCGTCGAGCTCGCCCGGCTGCTGGCGGACATGCTGCGCTGACGTGGGTCGCCGCCCGCTCTCGGTTACGCAGTACGTACCAGCGCCGCGAGCGGACCCGGTCCCTGCCGGGCTGCGGCAACCAGGTCGGCCATCGCCCTTCGATAGGCGATCGACATGCTGTCGCTCGCGACCGACAGCTCGTGGCCCGGCGCGAGCATTGACGGCGAGGAATCCGCACCGGCAAGCAGTTCGCCGTCACCGCGCACCATCTCCGCAAATCCCGTGGCGAGCCTTGCGTCGTCACTCACGTGCCAGTAGACCCGGCTCAAATGGTCGTCCGTGGGCGCGACCGCGATCACCACGGAGCGGATGTCGTCCGGGAAGTGTGCCGAGCTTGCCCGGAAGTGCGTGGCGAACGGGACGTGCAGCTCGACGTCGATCGTCCACTCCCCGGCGGCTGCGTGCGCGGCGATCACTCCGGGACCGTTCTCGTGGACCTGGACGCTGCTGATCGACTCGCCAGCAAGGTCGAGCATCCGCAACCACCGGTCGGGATCGAGGAGAAGGTCCACGATGCGCGCCGCACCGGCCGGGATGTCGATGGCGGGCCCATCGAAGTTGGCGTCGCCGAGCCGCGGCGGCTGGGTGTCGGCGGCTGCCTCGAGGCGGACCCACACCAGTCCGTGCGCACGCGCCACGTCGAGCACATCAAGACGGGCTCGAGCCGGGATGCCCCGTGGTGCAAGGTCGGGGATGGCGACACAACGTCCATCGGCGGCCCACCGCCAACCGTGCCCGGCACACACGATGCAGTTCTCCTCGACCGTCCCCGCCGAAAGCGCTATCGATCGATGCAGACACCGGTCCGGAAACGCCATGACCGTGTCGTCCGTGCGAGCCAGGACCACATGCTCACCGATGACGCGCGCGGGCACCGGCATGTGGAGTGCTGCGGCCGCGTCGAGCGCCGCTTCGGTGGTTGCGGGATGCCAGAGGTGGCGCAGCGCTCGGCGTAGCCCATCGGCCGGCGTCATTGGCGCGAAGCTACGAAGGAAACGTCTCTTCGGAATGTCCCCCCTGTGAACGCTGCATTGCAAGCGCGTACACGCAAGTGGCGTGTCGGCTGAGGACGGAGCCCCACCAACGGATGAGCTCAGCGTTTCTGCACGGCCGGCCCGGCGACCACGTTCAGGAGGGCTTCGCCCGCGACGTAACGACGCAGGTTGTCGCCTGCCATGGCGTACGTGAAGCGGAAGAAGCCAGTGGTACCACCGGCGATGTGCGGCGTGATGCGCACATTTTGCGAACCCCACAGCGGATGATCGGCGGGGAGCGGCTCGGGATCGGTCACGTCAAGCACAGCGCGCAAGCGCCCCGACTCGAGCTCCGCCATGAGCGCCTCGGTGTGCACGATTGGTCCGCGGCCCGCATTGACGACGATCGACTGGTCGGGCAGCAGCGCGAGGGTGTCCGCGTCCAGCAGACGGTGCGTTGCATCAGTGAGCGGGGTGAGCATCACGACGACGTCAGCGATCGGCAGTATGTCCGGCAGTTCCTCTACGGAGCGGATGCCATCACGCGCTCGGCTCGCGACAGCGATGACCGTGCAGCCGAACGGACGAAGCCGCTCGTGAAGCGCCTTGCCGATCGCGCCGTAGCCCACGATCACAACCGTATGCTCGCTTAGCGGCTTCCCGAACTGCATCTGCCACCGGCGCTCGGCCTGCTGCTTGTCGAAGGCCGGGAATCGCTTGATCTCGCTCAGCACTGCCGCCGCACACCAGTCGGCGACCGCCGCCGCATTGGCGTCGCCCGCGTTGCAGATCGAAACCGACGGATCGTCGAACCCGAGGAGCCACTCGTAGCCCGCATTCAGCACCTGGATGACCTTGAGCCGCGGCAGGGTCCGCAGCAGCGGAACGATCGCCTCCTTCGAGACCCAGTTCGGCACCAGGAACTCCACCTCGTCAGCACCGGCAGGCAGCGGCTCCAAGCCGTTCCAGAACACCACCTCAGTCCCCGCAGGGAGCTCACCCATCAACGACGCACCATCCGGAGTCGGAACCCAAACCAGCATTGTGCGATTCAAGTCGCAGCGGTGTCCTCGAATCAACCGGACGTCTCGCCGTTCCTGCGGCCTCCGTCGATGTTTGCGTCCACGGCAGGAATTGAACCTGCGACCTACCGCTTAGGAGGCGGTTGCTCTATCCCCTGAGCTACGTGGACCTACGGTCTGCAATACGAAATGTACTGCGGGGCTCGCCCGGCGGCTCGAACGGTCACGCTGGCTGAAGCGCGACTCGTCCGTCCCTGTCCTTCACGAGGAAGACAAGCGTCTGGGGTGTCGTGTTGACGGTGCTCGATGCGCCTGCGGCAGCAACGGGACGACGCAGAATGGTGCACGAGATCGTCTTGCCGGGGTCGAGCACGACCACCCGCTTCTTGCCGCACGCAATCGTGGCCGAGGCCCGGTCGGCGTCATCGAGTGATGCGCTGACGAAGGCGACGATCTTCGCGGTGTCGATGATGGCCTTTGCCGGCGAGATGCGGTACGTGCCGCCCTTCTGGAAGCCCCCCGTGTTGGACAGGATCACCTCATACGGTGCGACTGTCCCGTCCACGATCACGGTGCACTGGAACGTGCCGACCGGCAGCTTGCTCGTCGGGACCGCAAGCGCTTTGGGGCAGGTCGCGTTGCCGACCTTGAGGTCCGGTGCCGAGCTCTGCTGCGCGGCGACGATCTTGCGTTCGATGTCGGTCTTCACGTCCTTTGCCGCTTCCGTCGTCGAAGTCGGCGCGAGCTTGGTCGTCGTCGAGACCGTCGACCCGGCCTTCGTCGGCTTCGTCAGCTTCGTCGTCGGCTTCGTTGCCGCCGAGGCCATCGAGGCCCCGTGCGCTAGGAAGACGACCGCGCCAAGCGCAACCGTCGCGCCGGCCAGGATGCGGCCAAAGTCGATTCTCTTGAACGGCTCCATCCCGCACGACGCTACCGTCGGTTTTCGCACGGCCTGAATCACAGTCATGTGATTCGCAATACCCTTTCCTCTCGCCAGTTGCGGCATCCGCGATCTCCTGTAACCTGCTACGCGCACATAGTTGTACGACGGGTGTGCATCCATCGCAGCGACATCGCAACTCGTCATCTTCACCACACCCATCCTTTACACAGTTCTCCTTGAAGGGGAGTCGCCCCATGAGTGGTCTCGGATCAGACGCAACGCCCGTAAGCCCCGGCTTCTTGATGTGGCGTGCCACGAACGCCTGGCAGCGAGCGCAGCGCACCGCCCTGCAGGCCTTCGACCTCACACACGTGCAGTACGCACTCTTGGCGACGTTGTCCGGTGACGACGCCCGCAAGGGCTTGTCGCAGGCCGAGATCAGCAACCGCAGTGGTGTCGATCCGATGACCACTTCGCAGGTGATCCGCAACCTGGAAGGACGCGACCTCGTGGCGCGCGCGGCCAGCGCCGAGGACAAGCGGGCGCAACGCGTCACGCTGACCACCGGCGGGCGGGCGCTCGTGCGCAAGGCCCAGCCAAAGGTCGACAAGACCGACGCCGACTTCTTCGCCGCGGCCGGCAAGAACCAAGGCGCGATCACTGCCGCGCTGGCCGCGCTCGTCGGACTGAGCTGAGCTGACCCGGCGCTCAGCCAACGCCCGGCATCGAGCCGCATTCGACTCTCCCCCGTCGACAGGCACCGCACTGCACAAGCCCGCCTCGTGGCGGGCTTGTGCGCGTCATGACAGCACATGGCGTGCATCTCACCCGTCATCGCCGGCGATGCCGAAGTACGGTTCGGGCATCAGCGTTCGTGCAATTGCGGACGTGCAACGAGCACATGCTGCGGGAGGGGACCAGCGCATGAACGAAGCCAACGAGGCCAGGCACTGGACGTTCCTCTCGAACCATGCGCATGTGCTGGTCTGCGTGGCGCAGGAACCGGAGATTCGCATCCGTGACATTGCGGTGCTCGTCGGGATCACCGAGCGGGCCGCATCGAGCATCGTTGCCGACCTTGAATCGGAGGGTTACCTCACGAGGTCGAAGGTCGGACGCAACAATCGCTATCAACTTCATCCGGGGAAGCCGCTCCGGCATCCGATAGAGCACCATCGCTCGATCGGTGACCTTCTCACCGTGATGGCGGGTGCAGCCCCGATCCGCGACAGCTCCGATGCGCAGTTCGTCGGCTCATCCGCGAGCGTGAACGCCTGAACTTCGCTTCGTGCGTTGCGCATATGCACCGCGGTAGCCTCGCCGATGTGATCCTGCACCGTCGAGCGATGATCGAGGCCGCAAACCGGTACAGCAACGATTTCGTCGCGAACGAGCTCACCGCCGCGCCGACTCGCGGCGTCGCCGTGCTGACGTGTATGGACGCCCGCCTCGACCTCTTCCGACTCCTCGGGCTCGAAATCGGCGACGCCCACATCCTGCGCAACGCGGGTGGGCGGGCGACAAACGACGCCATCCGCTCGCTGATGCTGTCCGCGCATTGGCTCGGCACGCGGGAGTTCGCCGTCATCCACCACACCGGGTGCGGTCTCTTCGGCGTCACCAACGCGGAGATCGCCGATCGCATCGACGCTGCCACAGGAAGCCGACCCGAGATCGACTTCCTCCCGTTCGACGACGTCCACACCAGTGTGCGTGAAGACGTCGACCGCATCCGACGCTGCCCAACCCTGCCGAACGGTGCGGTCGTATGGGGAGCGGTCTACGACGTCCACGAAGGCCGGCTCATCACGATCGACGAGCCGGTGCCCGTGGGTGACGGTCTGGTCGTCCCGTGACTCTCGAGGCGGCTCGCATCGAGCGGGTCGTCCTCCACCGCATCCGCATCCCGTTCCGTACACCCTTCGTCACCGGCCACGGCACCGAGACACACAAGCACGCCACGATCGTCGAAGTCCTGGCCGAGGGCGTCACCGGCTGGGGCGAGTGCGCCGCCCTCGAAAACCCTACGTACACGTCTGAATATGCGGACGGCGCCTTCTTCGTTCTCCGCGACCTCCTCGCCCCGCAACTGGTCGACCGGCGCAGTGCGCTCGTAGTGGGGCATCCAATGGCGAAGGCCGCGATCGAAGCCGCGGTATTGGATGCGCACTTACGGATGACGTCCTTGTCGCTCGCAGCCTACCTGGGGGTCACCAGGTCAATGGTGCCGGCGGGGGTCGCAGTCGGGATCGCAGCGGGGGCCGACGAGCTGGTCGAAGCCGTTGCCGTTCGGGTCGACGAGGGGTATCGGCGGGTGAAGCTCAAGATTGGACCGGATCGCGACGTCGAGTGGGTGGCCGCAGTCCGCGCCGCCTTCCCCGCGCTCGAGCTCCATGTCGACGCGAACGGCGCCTACTCGCTCGCCACGGCTCCGACGCTGCAGCGGCTGGACGCACTCGGCCTCGCGTTGATCGAGCAGCCCTTCGACATCGACGATCTCGAAGGCCATGCTGTGCTCGCCACCATGATCGATACGCCGATCTGCCTCGACGAGTCGATCACCTCGGCGCGAGCGTGCGAACGCGCCCTTGACATGGGTGCGTGCTCGGTCGTCAACCTGAAGCAGGCGAGGGTTGGCGGCCTCGCCGAAGCGCTACGCATCCATAGCATCTGTCGCCAGCGGGGCATTGGTCTCTGGTGCGGCGGAATGCTCGAGACGGGCGTCGGTCGCGCGCTGAACCTTGCGTTGGCGGCGATGCCCGGCTTCACCCTCACCGGTGACCTCTCGGCCACGAGCCGCTACTTCGCACGCGACATCACCGCGCCGACGGAGCTCGTCGACGGCTACCTTGCCGTGCCGACCGGGCCCGGGATCGGTGTCGAAGTCGACCGCGAGTTCCTCGCCGCCTGCACGATCGGCACGGCGACGGTCGTCCCCTCAGGTCGACCGGACTAGCGACCTTCCGGGCGCTTAGTGTTCAGTCCGAACAGTGCGGGGCAGCCCGAGCAAGGCAGCAGGGGAGAACCATGGCCACATTGGTGAGCGAGCTCGATCTTCCGTACCTCGACGCGAGTGCGCTCGAGTCGCGCGACGAACGGCTTGCTGCTCTCGCCGCAGCCCGTGAAACGAGCTGGCTGGCCCGCAGCCCGCTGGGGTACGCCATCACCCGCCACGAGGACGTCACCTCGCTACTCCGTGACCGCCGGTGGCATTCAGCGGTGCGGCTCATCCGGCAGATCAACGGCCTGCCGCCCGAAGAGGGCGAGCGTGAGTCGATCCTGTCGGCCGAGGGTGACGTGCACAGCCGCCTGCGCCGGCTCGTCGCGCCAGCCTTCTCGCCGAAGGCGGCCGACAAGCTCCGACCGTTCATGCGCAGCGTGATCAGCGGGCTCGTCGATCAGATCGCCGATCTCGGACACTCCGAGTTCGTGGTCGACGTCTGCGAGCCCTATCCGATCCCGATCATCTGCGAGCTACTCGGCGCGCCCAAGGAGGACTGGCGGGACTTCAGCCGCTGGGCCAGCGACCTTCTGCGCATCTTCAACAACAACCTCGCCGAAGATCTCCCGATCATCGCCAAGGCGCGCGAGGAGATCGATCGCTACGTGCGTGCGCTGATCGCCGAGCGCCGCACGAAGCCGGCCGACGACCTTCTCACTGCGCTCATCGCAGCCGAGGAACAGGGCGACCGGCTGTCTGAGCAGGAGCTCGTCACGATGGTCGAGGCCGTCATCGTCGGTGGCACCGATACCACTCGCAATCAGCTCGCCTGCTGTGTCGCGCTGTTCTGCGACCATCCTGACCAGTGGGCGATGCTGGCGAAGGATCCATCGCTCGCGGTCACGGCTGTCGAAGAGTCGATGCGTTACCTGGGCGCAGTGCGCGGGACAGGTCGGTACGCGTCCGAGGACATCGAGTTCAAGGACGTGCTCTTCCCGAAAGGCTCGCTGATGTTCCCGAGCCTCGTGGCCGCCAACTTCGACGGTGCGATGTTCGATGACGCCGAGCGCTTCGACATCACCCGCCCGGGTGTCGGCCAGCACATGACATTCGGGACGGGCATCCACTACTGCCTCGGTGCATCGCTGGCCCGCGCCGAGCTCCAGGAGGCACTCCCGCTGCTGGCCGAACGGATGCCGAACCTCGCGCTCGACGGCACGCTCGTGTGGAAGCCGAACGGTTCTGGGATCTGGGGTCCCGAGGTGCTGCCGATCCGGTTCGGGTAGCGCCGTTCTGCACCGAACTTTGTCGTCGGAAGCCGCTGTGTGCGGCATTCGCCGACAAAGTTCGCTCGAGTCGGATGCGTCGTAGCTCCCGGCGCCCGGCCTAGGGTCGAAAAGTGCAGATCTCCAAGCCCGTCGAGCCGATCACGGCCGATGACCACGCCATCCGCGCCGCTCTCGAAGCGGCGTACGTTCCACCGCTGCTGCCGGCCATCGCCCACATCACCGGCGACTACGCGCTCCTCCGCGACGAACTGAAGCCGGACCCCGCGCTCATCCGCGACCTCCAAGGTGGCATGACGGAAGCGCAGCAGTCGCAGGCGCGCGAGCTGGCGCACCGCGCCCTCGGGGCGTATCGGGACGCAGGGTGCCCGGAGCCCAAGACACCGACACTCGGTGAGCTGCGGCGGCTGATGGAGTTCACCATCGGCGAGCCGGTGGCGGACGACTACCTCCCGATGCTGGAGGAGGAGCTCGGCGTGTCCGGCCTCGACAGCCGCGGGCCCGGATGGCACAAGGACGACGTTGCGCCCGACGTGCCGTGGAAGGTGGTTGTCGTCGGCGCCGGCATGTCCGGTCTCCTTGCCGCGCACCGGCTGCAGCAGGCTGGCATCGAGCACGTCGTGATCGAGAAGAACGCCGATGTCGGCGGCACATGGCTGGAGAACACCTATCCGGGGTGCCGGGTCGACGTCTCCAACCACCTGTACAGCTATTCGTTCGCGCAGAACGACGACTGGCCGCAGCACTTCTCCACTCAGCCGGTACTGCTCAACTACTTCCGCGCGTGTACGGAGGAGTTCGGCTTACGCGAACGGATTCGCTTCGACACCGAAGTGCTGTCGTGCGACTACGACGACGAGCGGGCGGTGTGGAAGGTACGTGTACGTACCAGTACGGGAAACGGCTCAGCCGCGTCGGCCGAGTCCGCCGAGGAGGTCATCGAGGCGAACGCAGTGATCAGCGCGGTCGGCCAGCTGAACCGTCCGAAGTACCCGTCGATCCTGGGCCTCGAGTCGTTCGCCGGCACGGCATTCCACTCTGCGCGTTGGGACCACTCGGTGGATCTGAAGGGCAAGCGCGTTGCGGTGATCGGCACCGGCGCGAGCGCCGCGCAGTTCATCCCCATCGTTGCGCTCGAGGCCGAGTCGCTCGTCGTACTCCAGCGCACACCCAACTGGCTGGCGCCGACGCCCGAGTACCACGACGGTATTGACGACGGACTGCGATGGCTCTACCGCCACGTCCCCCGATATGCCGAGTGGTACCGCCTGTGGCTGTTCTGGCGCAGCGCAGAAGGGCTCCTGCCCCACGTGGCTGTGGATCCGGCATGGCCGGTCAGCGAACAATCAGTGAGCGCGCTGAACGATGAGCTCCGCGCGCTGCTCACGATGTACATCGAGGCGCAGCTGCCGTCGGACCCGGCGCTGGCCAAGGCGATCACGCCGCACTACCCACCCGGTGCGAAGCGCGTGGTGCGCGACAACGGCGTGTGGATCGCAACGCTGCAGCGCGAGAACGTGACACTCGAGACCGGCGCGATCACATCGATCACTCCGACCGGGATCGTCATGGCCGACGGCACCGTGCACGACGTCGATGTGATCATCTACGGGACCGGGTTCCAGGCATCGAAGTTCCTCACACCGATGACCGTGCAAGGCCGCGCCGGTGCCGACCTGCACACCCAGTGGGACGGCAACGCCCGTGCCTACCTCGGTATCACGATCCCGCACTTCCCCAACTTCTTCTGCCTCTACGGCCCGAACACGAACATCGTCGTGAACGGCAGCATCGTGTACTTCTCGGAATGCGAGGTCCGCTACACGATGGAGTGCCTCCGGATGCTCTTGGAGAGCGGGCATCGCGCCCTCGACTGCCGGACCGAGGTGCACGACGCCTATAACGCGCGAATCGACGAGGGGAACCGGTCGATGGCATGGGGCACGTCGGCCGTCAACAGCTGGTACAAGAGCGAGAGCGG
>JAYUDQ010000123.1:0-2495 GCA_043739745.1 Acidimicrobiia bacterium
GGCAGTTCTTGCACCAGTTGCTCGATCGACGGTATCGCTCCGTACCCGGCATCTGCCCACAAGCGATCGTTGACGCCGGGGTGAATGGTGCTGAGGACGCGGTTGACTGGAGTACCGGTCTCCTTTGATAGCACTGAGACGTCCCTTCTTCCGTACGTCTCCAGAATTATCCTGGACAGCTCGTCCTTATTGACTGAATCGGCCGGGACGATGTGCACCGTCCCGGAAACGGGGTTTGCCGTTGCGATAATTCCCGCCACGATGCGTCCGAACGCCATCGCGGTGACCCCATTCCAATCGTGATCCGTGTAGCCACCGAAGGTTTCTCCCGAATCGTGTCCCAGCACCCAATGGAGCAGTGACTTGAAGCCTCTCATCTCTTGACCGATGACGGAACAGCGGAGGTTCACGATGCCGGGACCGGGGACCTCACCGAGGCTCTTGCTCTTGCCGTAGACATCGGTAGCATCGTGGCAGTCGGTCTCCACATACGACCCTCGGTCTCCGGAGAAGACGCAGTCCGTCGTGATGTGGATGATACGGAAACCCTGGGCTGATGCGAACTCCGCGAGCGCGTGCGGAAAGTCCGCGTTGACGGCGATCGCGCGGCGTCGGTCGCCGAGATCTTCGTCGCGGATGTACTGCTTGATCAGGCCCGCGCAGTTGACCACGAAGTCGCCCGTCCCGTAGCCGGCGATGAGTCTCTCGAGGCCCCCTTCGGCAACCTCGAATTCTTCGAAGAGCGATGCTTGGTGTTCGGGAACCAGTTCTGGATGGCGTGTCGTCGCCCGCACATCAAGCCCTCGTTGGAGAAACGAGGCCACGACACCGCTGCCGATCATTCCGGTCCCACCAAGCACGAGAGTGTGCCTAGTCATGGATCTGCTGCCGTCCTACAAGCCTCAGCGCTTCCTCGAACGAAGCCACGGCCGTCTCCTTTGAGAATCGCGACCTCACACGGTCAAGTTGCGCGCGAGAGATAGCGGCGAGTGCGCTCGGATCTTCCCGGGCAAGGGCGCTCGCCGCGCTCGCCACGCCGTCCGGGCCATCAACCCACGTGACCCCCGATCCTTCGCCAAGTACTCCGCGCAGCCCCCGAAGAGAGGTCGAAACCGTTGGGACGCCCGCCGCCATGTACTGCAGAACCTTATGAGGAAGGGCAACGTGCGTGAGCAACTCCGGTTGGAACGGATTGATCGCCACGTCCGCCAGTTTTAGGTACTGAGGTAGTTTCGAGTACGGCACCACCCCGGTGAAGATCACCCGGTCCGAGACACCGAGTTGCGCGACGAGGTCACGCAGCGTCTTGTCGAACTCACCACCCCCGACCAGTACGAGGCGTAGGTCGGGGTATCTCTTGAATTCTTCGACCATACCGGCGATGACCACGTCCAGCCCCGAGAACGAGAAGAAAGTACCCATATAGAGCACGACCTTAGCGCTTCTCGGCAGCCCGAGTTCGCCGTGTAGGTCCGCTTCGACCTGTTCTTCGAAGTGCAGCAGATCGACTGGAGGAACGTTGACAACGGTCGGTCCGACGCGGCCCGACAGTTCGACGCAGTAGTCGGCCATCGCCGGATTGTTGGCGGAAAGCAGCGCGGCATTCCGGTAGATATATCTCTCCGCGACCCGGACGAGGGGCCCGACGAAACTGCGGCGGATCTTGTGGGACACGTCGAGGGCCCTGAAGACCACCGGCACGCCCGCGCACTTTGCGAACGCCACGGTCTGCCAACCCGTCGTCGGAACCGAGTAAAGGACGATCACGTCGTAGCCGCCGCAGCGAATCTCGCGCCGAAGAGCCCGGGATGCTAACAGCGGCGCGAAGTACCGCTCGACCCGACCGCCTCCAAACGTTGGGGGTGTGATGAGGTCGATTTCCGCATCTGGATGCACCCTCCCCGAGATCCGTGTCGTCTTCGCCCGCAGCGACACGCGTGGACGATCCGTCGCCTCGGGGTAGTGGAAGAAAGAGACCCTGTGCCCCTTGAGGGCGAGGAGTTCAGGGAACTCGTGCATTTCAAAGATTACCTTGTTGAGGTAATTGACCTCATGGACGAAGAGAATCCGCACCGGTTCGGCCTACACTTCTTCGGGAAATGTGTCTGGATCGCCCGGATCGAACACCTCATTCGACCAGAACGCTGATCGGAAATCCTCGGTGCCTGCATTCGAGATGCGATGAGCCCACATTGTCGGTATGTCGACGGCGACCGGTCTCGTAGCATCCATGGGGATATCGACGACGGCTGTGTGGAAGAGCCTGCGCAACGAGATGACCGCGGTGCCATGCACCGGGGTCAATCGCTCGACCTTTCTGCGATGGAATTGACTCGCTCTTGCCTCTCCCGGCGCGCTGGTGGAGAAGGAGAACTGGCCGACGCGCCCGCGAGACCGCCCTACCTCACCGAGCGAACCCTTCTCGCCAGGGCGGGTGGTTAGCGAGATGGTCGGCCTCTGGTCGAAAGTGAACGAACGGTAAGTGTTGAACAGGT
>JAYUDQ010000124.1:0-2489 GCA_043739745.1 Acidimicrobiia bacterium
CCCGCCGTCAGCTGACCGCGCGCTCCGGGGGTTCCCATTCGATGCGATCGGCATCGGCCCACAGGCGCTCGAGGCCGTAGAACTCACGCGTTTCGGCCAGGAAGATGTGCACGACGAGCAAGCCGTAGTCCATGAGCACCCATGAGGCGTCTTTGAGTCCCTCGATACGAAGCGGTGAAATCTCCGCCTCGATCTTCAGGGTCAGCTCGATCTCGTCGCAGATGGTTCGGACCTGGCGAGTGTTCGCGCCCGATGCGATCACGAACGTCTCGGTGATCCCGATGATGTCCCCGACGTCGAGGATCAGCACATCGGTTGCGATTTTCTCCGCCGCCGCACGCGCGGCGGCGATGGACATCTCCGTCGCGTTCATTTGATTCCTTCCGGTGCGCCGTATTTCGGACAGTCGGATCCGACGACGATGGTGACGTCGGAAATGCCGAGATCCTTCCGAGCCTTCCGCAACGAGCCGCATCCCATCGCATCGAGCAACCTCTGAGCGCCATCTCGCCACGTGTCCTGGAAGTACACGACCTCGGTGACGTTCTGTCCGAATCCCTGGATGTTCTCGGTCAACGTGATCTTTCCACCCGCCGGAACGACCTTGTCCGCCACCGCTTGCGCAACTCCGAGAAACCCGGTCCCGTTGAGCACTTCCACCCGCGGCCGACCCCGGTCCGAACCGAGTCGCTCCCGCGGGAAGGCCCGCTGTACGTAGGCCACGAGATCGGAATCGCGCACCGCAAATCGCTCGCCGCCGGTGATGGCAATGGAATCGACCGGGAGGGTATCGATGCGATGATCGGGAGCTTGTGCGGTCGCGACCAGCGGCGCGAGCCCACTCTGGAGATCGCTCGTCTGGCGAGCGACTGTGCGCACGGCGAGCCGCCCGAGCCACGCTTCGAGCACGGTCCCGGACGTGACGAGCCGGTCCAACTCGTTCACCGATTGTGGTCCGACCATGAGCTGTGTCGCCTGGGCGGCGGAGAGGGCTTGCTCCCCGGCCGCGAACGTGGCCGGGGGCGTGAGGATTTCGACCTGGGCGCCAAGCGTGACCTTCAGCGGCGCGGACGGCCCCATCACGGCCGTGAGGCCTGCATCGTCGAGCACCACGGTGCGACCGATGCCGACCCCCACCACATTCTCGACGCTGGTTGCGAGCCGCGCGCCTTGGTCGTCCACCGAGATGGCCCCGAGTGTCGCCACTCCGAGGGCGGGAACATCGAGTTGGGTCGCCGCCGGAATCAGCAGCACGGACCCCGACGAATGATCACGACCGAGCAACACGATGAGGTCGTTCCCGAACAGTGCACTGTGGTGGACGAGCAGCAACGTTCCCGTCCCAGCCGGCCTCACACTGCGAGCCGCGCTCCGGCGCACATCCGTACCGTCATCGGCGGAGCGAAGGATCACCCCGACCACCACGAGGAGCGCCAGGGCGCCGGCGATCGCGGGCATGGTGCGGGTCCAGAACGGTGTGCGCGTTCGCGTCCGCTTTCGTGGTGGCTTCGTTGACGGTCGCCGCGCCCGCCGGCTGCGTGGCGTCCGACGGCTGGGTGGTGCAGGTCCGACCGACGCGTCGTCTGAGGGCGCGTGCCCATCGGAGATGCCGACGGTCGGATCGACATCCGGATCGATCTCACCGTCTGCGTCTGCGAGTACCGGATCTGCCAGGGGCGCTTCGACGATGGCTTCAACCGGAGCCGGGTCGGCTCGCAATGCCGAGACCGTCTCCTCAGACGGGTCGAGCACCTCCGGCGCTGGCGGCGTCTCGATCGCCGATGTTGCGACGCTGTTCACCCGGCGGGTGCGGCGGCGTGCGTTCTTGCGCGCCCGGCGGCGGCCAAACCACGACTGCTGACGTCGCCGTTGCGCTCGCGTGGGAACAGGTGCCGCGCCGTCGGCGGGCTGCTCCGTCATGGCCGAGGAGTGTAGAGGCCCTGCCGGCCGATGAACTGGACGACGGCCGGCGGCATCAGTCCGTCGACCGGGGCACCGGCGTGGAGGCGTTCACGCAGGTCAGAGGACGAGATGTCGAGGCGCGAGACCGGCACCCGCACGAACTCCCACTCCGGGCTCGGCGGCTCCGCATGCTCCCCCTCCCGTTCGACGACCACCACCGTCGCGAGATGACGGGTCTCGTCGAGTCGGCGCCACGTCGGAAGGTTCGCCGCCGCATCCGTGCCGAGGATGAGGAACAGCTCGATATCCGGCCCTCCCAGCGCTTCGAGCGTGTCGGCCGTGACCGAGGCCCCGACGCGGTCGACCTCGACCCGGGAAACGCCGACGCCTTCCACGCCTGCCACTGCGAGCTCGCACATCTCGGCGCGCATCCGTTTGGTCGCCACGACTCGGCCGGCCTTCTGCCACGGGTCACCCGCGGGGACCAGCACCACCTCGTCGAGCGCGAGCGCGTGTCGCACCTCGGCCGCGACGACGACGTGGGCCACGTGCACGGGATCGAACGTTCCTCCGTAGACCCCGAGCCG
>JAYUDQ010000125.1:0-2489 GCA_043739745.1 Acidimicrobiia bacterium
CTGATGGCCCGCGTGCTCCCCACCCGCTTGGCCGAACCGCCGATGCAACGCCGGACGCTCGTGCGTGGCGAATCGGCATCCAAATCATCTGTGCACTTATCATCGGGTTCACGCTCGGCGACACCCTTGGCGCACCGTTCGCGGACGGACCTGTGACGAACCCGCCAATCTTCAACGGCCGATTCGAGTGGCGGACGCGCCTGCAAGTCTCTGACCTCCCACGATGTCGGCCGAGTCAAAATTCTGAGCGTGAAGATTGGCGGCTTCGTCACAGTTTCCCGATCGAGTCTGCGAACCGCTACACCGTCGACCGGCAGTAACCTGCTCGCCACAGGCATCGATGGGGCCATCACCCCGGAGCCTCCGGAAGAACGGCCCCTCCGTCGCAGCTCGGGCGGCAGGGCTCAGTAGAACCGGACGTGTAGGGCCCGTTACCGCCCCAAGCAGCACAACGAAGTGGCCACGACCCTCACGGGCCGGGGCAAGCGGGGTGGTACCGCGGTCGCCGGGAACGGCGCTCGTCCCTGTGCAGCATTTCCGAAGGGACACCAGTCCCTCCGAGCACAGAGGACCGAGCAGACCATGACCGAGAAGATGACCGCCACAGCCAGAGCCGGCCAGCCGTATCCCACCGTCCCGTCGAGCCCGGCGCTCCCCGTCATCGAGGCTGAGATCCTGGCCAAGTGGGAGCGTGAGAAGACGTTCCAGGCGTCCATCGACCGGCGCGACGCAGGCGACGGGCATGACGCGGGCGCAAACGACTACGTCTTCTACGACGGCCCGCCCTTTGCCAACGGCCTCCCTCACTACGGCCACCTGCTCACCGGCTACGTCAAGGACGCGGTCCCCCGCTACAAGACCATGCGCGGCAAGAAGGTCGAGCGCCGCTTCGGCTGGGACACGCACGGCCTGCCCGCCGAGGTCGAAGCCGAGAAGCAGCTCGGCGTGGCCGGGCACAAGGAGATCGCTGCGTTCGGCATCGCCGAGTTCAACGCCGCGTGCCGCAGCAGCGTCCTGCGTTACACCCACGAATGGGAGCGCTACGTCACCCGCCAGGCCCGCTGGGTCGACTTCGCCAACGACTACAAGACGCTCGACCTGCCGTACATGGAATCGGTCATGTGGGCGTTCAAGACCCTCTACGACAAGGGCCTCATCTACGAGGGCTACCGCGTGCTGCCCTACTGCTGGCGGTGCGAGACGCCCCTCAGCAACACCGAGACGCGCATGGACGACGTCTATCGGCAGCGCCAGGACCCGGCCGTCACGGTCATGTTCCCACTGCTCGGCGACGACGGCGCGCCCGACGGCGACGTGCTGCTGGCCTGGACGACCACGCCGTGGACGCTGCCGTCGAACCTGGCCACGGCCGTGAACCCCGACGTCGACTACGCCGTGATGGCCGAGCCGCAGGCCGACGGATCGACCAAGCGCTACATCCTCGCGGCCGCCCGTGTGGGCGCGTACGCAAAGGAGCTGAAGGACGCGACCGAGGTGGGCACGATGAAAGGAAGTGCACTCGTGGGCCGCCGCTACGAGCCGCTCTTCCCCTTCTTCCGTACACATACGAACGCGTTCCAAGTTCTTCCTGCCGACTACGTCACCACTGAGGACGGCACCGGCATCGTCCACATCGCCCCTGCCTTCGGCGAGGAGGACAAGGTCGTCACCGACGCGGCCGGCATCAGCGTGGTCAACCCCGTCGACTACCGGGGCCGCTTCACCAGCGAGGTCCCGCCATACGAGGACATGCTCGTCTTCGACGCCAACCCGGTGATCATCAAGGACCTGCGGGCCGCGGGGAAGCTGGTGCGCCACGAGACCTACGACCACAGCTATCCCCACTGCTGGCGTTGCGCGAACCCGCTCATCTACCGCGCCGTGTCGAGCTGGTTCGTGGAGGTCACCAAGTTCCGTGACCGCATGGTGGAGCTGAACCAGCAGATCACCTGGGTGCCCGGACACGTGAAGGAGGGCAGCTTCGGCAAGTGGATCGCGAATGCCCGTGACTGGTCCATCAGCCGCAACCGCTTCTGGGGCTCGCCCATCCCGGTGTGGAAGTCCGACGACCCGGCGTATCCGCGCCTCGATGTGTACGGCTCGCTGGCCGACATGGAGCGAGACTTCGGCGTGCTCCCGACCGACCTGCACCGGCCGGCGGTCGACGATCTCGTGCGCCCGAACCCCGACGACCCCACCGGGAAGTCGATGATGCGGCGCGTCCCCGAGACGCTCGACTGCTGGTTCGAGTCGGGCTCGATGCCCTTCGCCCAGGTGCACTACCCGTTCGAGAACAAGGACTGGTTCGAGCACCACTACCCCGGCGACTTCATCGTCGAGTACATCGGCCAGACCCGCGGCTGGTTCTACACGCTGCACGTGCTCGCAACAGCGCTGTTCGACCGGCCCGCGTTCGAGGTGTGCATGGCCCATGGCATCGTGCTCGGTAGCGACGGGGCGAAGATGTCGAAGAGCCTCAAGAACTACCC
>JAYUDQ010000126.1:0-15394 GCA_043739745.1 Acidimicrobiia bacterium
GTCACCGAGGCCGCGCTCCGGGCGTTCTACAACCACTACCGGAAGGTGATGGAGATATGACACTAGTTGTGACAGAAGAGCTCGCCGTCCGCGCCGCGATCGAGGAGCTCTACCTCGACTATGTCGATGCGCTCGATGAGGACCACCTCGAGTCGTGGCCGCAGCTCTTCACCGAGGTGAGCAGCTATCGCGTCGTGAGCCGGGAGAACGTCGAGCGGGGCTGGCCGCTGGCCACGATGTCCTGCGACAGCCGGGCCTCGATGTGCGACCGTGTGTACGCGATCCGCAACACTGCGATGTACGTGCCGAGACGGTTGCGCCATATCGTAAGTGCGCTTCGGATACGGTCATCCGGCGAAGTCTTCGTCATCACGGCGAACTTCGCGGTGTTCGAGACGCTCCCGAACCACGAGCCTCGGGTGTTCAGCGTGGGTCGCTACCAGGACACGGTCGTGGACACCTCCGAGGGGCCGCGCTTCCGGGAGAAGCTCTGTATCTACGATTCGGATCTGATCCCGAACTCGCTGCTGCTGCCGCTGTAGGCGGGGGTGGCCGCCGGTACATTTGCACCGTGTCGGAAACCCTGACCCTGCGGGATCTCAACCGGGCGACACTGGCCCGCCAGCTGGTGCTCGTGAGGGCGGATCTTTCGGTCAGCGATGCCCTCGGACGGCTCATCGCCCTGCAGGCCCAGGTGCCCAGCGCGCCCCACATCGCGCTGTGGTCGAGGCTCGAAGGGTTCGGCCGCGCACTGTTGACGGAGCGCCTGCTTGATCACTCCGTCGTGAAGGCGACGTCTCTGAGGGCGACACTGCATGTTCTGCGCGCTGATGATTATCTGCACTTCCGAACCACGCTGGCGCCGATCTTCGAGTCGGCCATGACGGCGATCACGAAGAAGCGCGGTGAGCTCGTCGAGCAGGACCGACTGCTCGATGCAGTGCGACCGTTCATCGACAAGCAACCTCGGACCTTCGTCGAGATCAGTGCATTCCTTGCCGCGAAATGGCCAGACCACGACATCGGAGGCATGCGGTACTCCGTGCGGATGCTGTTGCCCATGCTCCAGGTGCCGCAGAGCGACGGATGGGGATTCCCCGGGAATCCGGCCTTCGCACTTGCCGAGTCGTGGCTCGGCCGATCCCCGGAGGAGTCGCCGGACCAAGCTGGACTGGTGCGCCGCTACCTCGCCGCGTTCGGACCGGCCACTATCGCCGACGCGCAGTCATGGACCGGATTGGTGAAGCTCACGCCTGTCTTCGACGCCATGCGCGACGAGCTCGTCGAACTGCGCGACGAAACGAAGCGCGCGCTTTTCGACCTGTCCGATGCGCCTCGGCCAGGCGGTGACATCGAGGCGCCGGTGCGATTCCTTCCGGAGTTCGACAACCTGCTCTCGGGCCACAAGGACAGGTCCCGCTTCATCGCCGCCGCGCAACGCCAGCGCGTGTACCTCCCCGCACTGCGGGTCGCGCCCACCGTTCTGATCGACGGGTTCGTCGCCGGCGTGTGGAAGATCGAAACGGAGAAGAAGGCGAGGCGACTCGTGGTGGAGCTCTTGGCGGCCGCCTCGAAGGCCACGCTGCGTGCGGTGCGGCAAGAGGCCGAACGGCTCTGCTGCTTCGTCGAACCGGGTTCGTCCTCGTGCGAGGTCGATGTCCAGCCGTTGGCCTGAGCCGCACCTGATTTCTCTACAGGTGCGCGCCAGCAACTGGGTCATTCGACCCGGATCACTACAGATTCGCTACAGACGCTCAACAGGCACGCCGATGCCCCAGCCCGTATGGAAACCCTGCTTGCGCGTGATCACGTCTGGATGGCCGCTGCTGGATTGTCCGCCGTTGCCTTCGCGCAGGCTGGGCGATCGGTGTTCGATCAGGCTCGCCGCGGGTCTCGGGAGGCCCGTGATGAAGCGGTTTGGACCGCGGTGTCCACGGCGGCTCGCCGCCTCGGCGTCGCCGGACCTCCGACGGTGACCGCGATGCCCGATCACGAGGCCGAGAAGATCGTCATCAAGGCACTCACCAGGGGACGGACCCGCAGCCTTGCACTCGAGGCGCTGACGAGTGCCGCCCGCACCGACCGGCGCATCCCCCGAAGCCTACGAGGACGGACCGAGCTCGTCCGAGTACTGCGATCCACGGCCGCGACGCAGTTCCGCCAGAAGGACCCCGCCCGGCGTGCGGCGGCTGCAGAATTCGTGGCCACTCTCCGTTTGCGCAGCTGCCGTGGCGCAGTCGCTGCAGCCACGAGCGATCCGGACCCGACCGTCCGGGTGGCCGCGTGCCGATGCCTCGCCACCATCGATCCGGGGCAGGCACTCGGCGTGCTGCTGCGCCTCGTGGAGACGGATGGCGCTTGGGCAGCCGACCTTCTGGCCGACGTCGCACGGAAGCTGGAGCATCGGGGCGCCCGGGACGTCGTGGCGGCCCGGGCCGCTGAGTGGGCCGTCACGCCGGCGATGGTGCGCCTATTGGCCGAACAGCGGCCGTCCAAGCGCACCGGTGCCATCCTCCGCGGCGCGACGCAGGCAGGCGACGGCGACGTGCGGGCCGGTGCCGCCGAGGCGCTGGGGAGGCATTCGCATCCCGAGGCAGTTGACGCCTTGATCGATCTGCTGGGTGACGACGAGGAACGGGTCCGGCTGAATGCCGTGCGCGCGCTGGGTGGACTTGTCGCAATGGGGAGTCGGGTCGCGCTCATCGACCTCTCGGCCATGCTCGCCGACCCCTCGCGGCGCGTCCGATTCGCCGCAGGCGCGGCACTGGCCGCGGTGCCGGGGGGCAGGACGATGTTGGCGAAGTCGGAAGGTTCGGCCGATCCACTGGTGCGTGAGGCGGTGGCGATGGCGCTCTGGGACGACCACCGTGCGTCGGCGCAAGTGGGCGAACCACGCGAGACCGTCGTCGCACTCACCCGTCCGAGCGCTCGCCGGACCGCATGACCCGGGGGTGAGCGGTGCTCTCAGGAGCACGCTGACCACGGTGATGTGGGCCTACTTCGGGTTCGGCGTCGTGTACTTCGCGTGCCTTTCGATCTGGCGGCGACGCAGCATCGCGATGCTCGCCGCGCCCCGCCCGTCGACACGTCATGAACCGATGGCGAGGGTTGCGGCCCGCAACGACTTGCCCCGCGTCACGATGATCATGCCGGGCTTCAACGAGGAGGTGACGATTCTCGGATCGGTCGCCGGCGTGCTGTCGATGCAGTACTCGCGCCTCGAGGTGATCGTCGTCAACGACGGCTCGTGCGACCGCACCGCCGCGATGCTCGTCGAGCATTACGACATGGTGGCCGTCGGCGGTGAACCTCTCGCCGGGCCGATCCACTGCGAGCCCGTTCGTACGCTCTACCGGTCCCGGAGCGACCCGCGGTTGCTGCTGATCGACAAGGCGGCAGCCGGGGCGAAGGCTGACGGTGCCAACTGCGCAATCAACTACGCGAGCGGCGACTGGTGCGTGGTGATGGACGCCGACGTGCTCGTCGCTCCCGACGCCGTCCTTCGGTGTATGACCGAGATCGCTCATACGTCCGGCAACGTGATCGCAGCCGGCGTCACGCTACTGCCGACGAACGAGTGCGAGATCACCGATGCGCGCGTGGTCACAGCGGTCGTGGCCCGCAACCCGTGGGTCGGCATGCAGACGGTGGAATACCTCGGCGCGTTCCTCCTCAGCCGTCCGGGCATGAGCTCCCTCGGCGCCCTGCCGATCGTCTCGGGCGGCTTCGGGGTGTTTCGCCGCGATGCGCTCGTCCGGGTCGGCGGCTATCGCCATCCGAGCCTCGGGGAGGATCTGGACATGGCCGTCCGCCTCCACCGCTCGTTCCGGGAGGCCAAAGAGCCGTACCGTGTCCTCCAGGTGCCGGACGCGATCTGCTGGACCGAGTTCCCGTTCAACTGCGCGATGTTACGTCGTCAGCGCATCCGGTGGCACCGCGGCCTTCGCCAGGTGCTGCGGGAGCACCGCAGGGTGATCCTCAATCCGCGCTATGGCGTCTTTGGGATGCTTGGCATGTCGAACATGTACGTCTTCGAGTGGCTTGCCGTGTCGGTGGAGGCCGCTGGTTACGTCAGCTGTGCGGTTCTCGGGTTCACCGGCAACCTGAACGCGGCGAGCGCAGCGGCATTCTTCGCGTGCTCCCAGTCTGTCGGGCTCTACCTCTCGATCTCGGCGCTGCGGACCGCCGTGCGGTTCCTCGACGTCTACCGGGGCAGGCGCAACGCACTGCGGCTGCTCGGGTGGGCAGTGGCGATGCAGTTCGGGTACCGACAGATGACCGTGCTGTGGCGCGTGCGGTCGTTGGTGGGGAAGAGCATGGCGTGGGGGGCTATGCCTCGGGCCGGGTTCTGAGCGACCGGTTGCGCCCGGTTCGCGGGCACGCGCAGATGCGCTAGGGTTTCCAGGCCCTACCGGGGCGGGTCGCAACGCAATCGAGCGACCGGTCGCCGGATGGACACCAGTCTTGCAGTCGTCCGTAACAACAGTCACCAGTAGTCATCAACAGTCGAAGTCTGTGTTCGCCCGGCGTCCCTCGGAGTGAGGGGTGCAGCAGTCGGGAACGGCGCAGCACAATCCAAGTGCGCTCCGCACGGTCTTGACCGGGCGGAGCGTTTGCGTGTCACAAGGCCTGTCCCAGTCTGGCGAGGCGCACGCACCGCAGCAGATCCCCCAAGAGAGATCGAAGAGAAATCATGGCCACAAAAGCGATCGTCGGTGAGAAGGTCGGCATGACGCAGCTCTGGGATGCCCAGAACAACGTTGTGCCCGTCACCGTCCTGAAGGTTGCGCCGCTGCGCGTCGTACAGGTCAAAACGCTGGAGAACGACGGCTACGCCGCGATCCAGGTGACCTTCGGCCAGGTCAAGGCGAGCCGTGTCAATAAGCCCGATGCCGGACACTTCGCAAAGGCCGGCGTCGAGCCGGGCAAGGAACTTCTCGAGTTCCGCGTCGATGATTCCTCGGCCTGGACAGTCGGCCAGCTCATCGGCGTGGACACGCTTCTCGAAGGCGAACTGGTCGACGTCACTGCCATCAGCAAGGGCAAGGGCTTCGCCGGCACCATGAAACGCCACAATTTCAGCGGCCTTCCCGCCTCGCACGGTTCCCACCGCACCCACCGCACACCCGGGTCGATTGGCGCCTGCGCCACGCCAGGTCGTGTTTGGAAGGGTCAGAAGATGTCGGGCCAGATGGGCAATGAGCAGGTCACCACGCAGAACCTGGTGGTCGTCAAGGCCGACCCGGAGCGCGAGCTGCTGCTCGTCAGGGGCGCCGTACCCGGCCCGAAGGGCGGCACCGTCGTCGTGCGCAGCGCAGCACGCGGCGCCGTGAACGGTTCCAACAAGGGAGGTGCGAAGTGAGCGAAGTCGCTGTCAAGACACCGGCCGGCGCCGCTGCCGGCACGATCGAGCTCGATCCGCACTGGTTTGCCATCACGCCGAACGGTCCGGTCATGCACCAAGTCGTTGTGGCCCAGCTGGCCAAGCGCCGCTCGGGCACCCAGAGCACCAAGACCCGCGCCGAGATCTCGCGGTCCGGTGCCAAGAGCCGCCGCCAGAAGGGTGGCGGCACGTCGCGGCAGGGTTCCATGCGTGGACCGCAGTGGATCGGTGGCGGCGTCGCCCTCGGTCCGAAGCCCCGCTCCTACGCCCAGCGGACGCCCAAGAAGATGATCAACCTCGCCCTTCGCAGCGCGCTCAGCGATCGGGCCAGCGACGGCCGTGTCGTCATCGTCAACGAGTGGGCGTTTGCCACACCGAAGACGAAGGACGCCGTCGTCGCACTCCACGCGCTCGGCATCGAAGGCCGCGTGCTCATCGTGCTCAATGGCTCGAACGACGCCGATGTGCACGCGGCCCGTAGCTTCGGCAACCTCCAAGAGGTCCAGCTGATCGAAGCCGGCGAGCTCAACGCCTACGACGTCCTGGTGAACGACTACATCGTCTTCACCCGCGCAACCGTCCCCGGAATGACGACCGCCGAGAAGAGCGAGGCTTCCGCATGAAGAACCCCCGTGACGTCATCCTGAAGCCGGTCGTGAGCGAGAAGAGCTACAGCCTCATCGACGCCGGCGTCTACACGTTCATCGTGGCCCCAGACTCCAACAAGGTCGAGATCCGTCAAGCCATCGAGTCGATCTTCAGCGTCAAGGTGAAGAGCGTCAACACGCTGAACCGCCCGGGCAAGAAGACCCGCAACCGCAAATCCGGCACGACCGGCAAGAAGAACGACACCAAGCGGGCGATCGTGACGCTTGCCGGCGACGACCGCATCCCCCTCTTCGAGAGCTGAGATCATGGGCATCCGTAAGCGCAAACCAACTAGTGCCGGTCGCCGTTTCCAGTCCTCCTCGGACTTCGCCGAACTGACGACCTCGACACCGGAGAAGTCGCTTCTCGCGCCTCTGCACAAGAGTGGCGGACGCAACAGCTATGGCCGCAAGACGGCCCGGCATCGCGGCGGCGGTCACAAGCGCCAGTACCGGATCATCGATTTCAAGCGCAACAAGGACGGCGTGCCGGCCAAGGTCGCGACCATCGAGTACGACCCCAACCGCACCTGTCGCATCGCGCTGCTGCACTATGCCGATGGCGAGAAGCGCTACATCCTGGCCCCGGCCCGCCTCAACGTGGGCGACACCGTGCAGTCGGGACAGGGCTCGGAGATCAAGGCCGGCAACGCGCTGTCATTGCGCTACATACCCGTCGGTACGACCGTGCACAACGTCGAGCTGAAGCCCGGTGGTGGCGGCAAGATGGCCCGCAGTGCCGGCACGAGCCTCCAGCTCGTGGCCCGCGAAGGCGACTTCGCCACACTGCGACTGCCCAGCACCGAGATGCGCCGTGTTCCGATCGACTGCCGTGCCACCATCGGCGAAGTCGGCAACTCCGAGCACGAGCTGATCTCGATCGGCAAGGCCGGCCGCAACCGCTGGAAGGGCAAGCGCCCGCAGACCCGTGGTGTGGCCATGAACCCGGTCGATCACCCGCACGGCGGTGGCGAGGGCAAGACCTCCGGTGGACGCCATCCGGTGTCGCCGTGGGGCAAGCCCGAAGGTCGCACACGCGACAAGACCAAGGAATCACAGAAGCTCATCGTCCGTCGTCGTCGCTCACGCGGCAGCCGTCGGTAATCGGAGGATTGACACGTCATGCCCCGCAGCCTCAAAAAAGGCCCCTTCGTCGATGACCATCTGCTCAAGAAGGTCGACGATCTCAACGCCAAGAACGAGAAGCGCGTGATCAAGACCTGGTCGCGTCGCTCCACGATCATTCCGGACATGGTCGGCCACACGATCGCGGTCCACGACGGTCGCAAGCACGTGCCCGTGTACATCAGCGAGTCGATGGTCGGGCACAAGCTCGGCGAGTTCGCTCTCACCCGCACCTTCAAGTTCCATGCCGGCCAAGAGCGGTCGGGGAGGCGCTGAGCCATGCCAGGACCAAAGCTCAACGAGAACCCGGTTCGGGCCCGCAAGACCGGCGCCCGTGGCGTTTCCGGTCACAGCGTCAAGGCGACGGCCAAGTTCGTACGCACGTCTCCTTACAAGGTGCGCGTCGTGCTCGACCTCGTCCGCGGCCACGACGTCGCCGAAGCCGCGAACATCCTGCGCTTCTGCGAGCGCGACGCGGCAATCACCGTCGGCAAGGTGCTTCGCTCCGCGGTGGCCAACGCCGGTGAGAACGACGACATCCCGCCGGAGGAGCTGTACGTCTCCGCCTGCTTCTGCGATGAGGGCCCCACGATCAAGCGGTTCCGGCCGCGTGCCCGCGGACGCACCGGCGCAATCCGCAAGCGCACCAGTCACATCACCGTCGTAGTGAGCCGTCTGCCCGATTCGCTGCTGGCTCAGGCCCGCAACATCAGCGCACAGGCTGCTGCCAACCGTGCCCGTCGCACCGGTGCCCAGCGGGCCACGAGCGAGCTGGCAGCAGGAGACACCCGTCGTGCCGGCGCCGGTGTCGAAGAGACCGTTTCTGGAGCAAGTCTTTCTGGAGCAAGTCTTGTCGACACGAAGTCGACCGAGCCTGATGTTCCGGGTGCCGACGTGGAAGACGGTGCGGTCACCGTCGAGCAGCAGGTCACGGCCGAAGCGTTCGAGACCGGCAGCGAGGTCTATGAAGGGACCGCATCACCGCTCTTCACCGCTCCCGAAGGGGAGGCCGATGCACTCAACAAGATCATCGGCATCGGCCCGAAGCTGGCCACACAGCTGAACGAGCTCGGCGTCACCAAGTTCGCGCAGCTGGCCGAGATGAGCGACGCCGACCTTGAGACGATCGACAGCGCCATTCCGCGCAGCTTCGATCAGATCGCCGATTGGCGCACACAGGCCCAAGAGATCGTCGCCGGTACTTGGGACCGCGACTCCGAGAACAACACCTGAGACTGGAAGCAAAGCGAACTTATGGGTCAGAAAGTCAATCCCTACGGCTTCCGTCTCGGCATCACGACCGACTGGAAGTCCCGCTGGTTCAGCGACAAGGACTACACGCAGTACCTGATCGAGGACTACAGGATCCGGAACTTCCTCATGACGGAGCTCGAGCGCGCCGCGGTCAGCCGCGTCGAGATCGAGCGGACGCGTGACCGCCTCCGGGTCGATGTCCACACCGCCCGGCCGGGCATCGTGATCGGACGCAAGGGCGCCGAGTCGCAGCGGCTCACCGCCGGCCTGCAGAAGATCACGGGCAACCCCAAGGTCCAACTCAACATCGTCGAGATCAAGCAGCCAGAGCTCGACGCGGCCCTCATCGCGCAGGGCGTCGGCGATCAGCTCGCCGGCCGCGTCGCGTTCCGCCGGGCGATGAAACGTGCCGTCCAGACGGCCCAGAAAGCCGGCGCCCTCGGCATCAAGGTGCAGTGCTCGGGCCGCTTGGGTGGTGCCGAGATGAGCCGTAGCGAGTGGTACCGCGAAGGTCGGGTGCCGCTTCACACGCTGCGCGCGGATATCGACTACGGCTTTCGTGAGGCCAAGACCACCTACGGTCGCATCGGCGTGAAGGTCTGGATCTACAAGGGCGACATCCTCCCCTACAAGATGTCGACCGAAGACAAGGCGAGCCGCGAGGCTGCGCTCGCTGTCGGCGATGTCGCCGGCGCACCGAAGGCCCGTCGGGTCATCAGTGCCGGTGGCGGTCGTCGCAAGCCCGAGCAGGGTGAAGTCGGCCAGCCAGTCGCAGACGACTCGGCAGCCCCGGTCGACGGCGCGTCCGTCGATGCGGCTGCAGCGGACGACGCCGCACCCGTCGCGGCCACACCGCTCATTGGTGAGGCCGACGCGGCGACCGAGCGCCGCCTGAACGAAGAAGAGGAGCTCGAGCGGCGCGCTCGCTCCGCCCACGAGACCCCCCACTTCCGGTCGGGAGATGAGTAACCAGTCATGTTGATGCCCCGCAGAACCAAGCATCGCAAGCAGCAACGCGGTCGCATGAGCGGTGTTGCCAAAGGCGCCACCGAGCTCGACTTCGGCGACTATGGCATCCAGGCCCTCGAATGCGCCTGGGTCACCGCCCGCCAGATCGAAGCGGCCCGTATCGCCATGACCCGTCGGGTCAAGCGTGGCGGCAAGATCTGGATTCGCGTGTTCCCGGACAAGCCAGTCACCGAGAAGCCGGCCGAGACCCGCATGGGCTCCGGCAAGGGCAATCCGGAGCGTTGGGTGGCGGTCGTCAAGCCCGGCCGAATCCTGTTCGAGATGGCCGGCGTCACCGAGGAACTCGCTCGCGAAGCACTCGAGCTAGCCATCCAGAAGCTGCCGATGAAGGCGAAGTTCGTCACCCGCGAGGAGAGCCTCTGATGACAAAGCGCATCACACAATTCGCTGAGCTGAGCAACGCTGAGCTCGTCGCCAAGTTGGCGGAGACCAAAGAGGAGCTCTTCAACCTCCGGTTCCAGATCGCCATCGGCCAGCTCGACAACAACGCCCGCATCAACACCCTTCGCAAGGACGTGGCCCGCATCAACATGCTGCTGCGCACCAACGAGATCGCCGCTGCCGAGGCCCTCGCCTCCGCAGGAACGCCGGGGAAGTAGAGACATGAGCGACACCAACACCACCGCTGACAACAACAGCGGATCGACCCCTACCGTCGCGACGGTTGACCCTTCTGCGCGCATCAACCGCCGCAAGGTCAAAGAGGGCATCGTTGCCAGTGCGGCGATGAACAAGAGCATCGTCGTGGCCGTCGTCGACAAGGTCCGCCACGAGCGCTACTCGAAGACGATCCAGCGCACGGTGCGCCTCCACGTCCATGACGAGGAGAACGAGGCGAAGGCCGGGGATCGTGTCCGTGTTCAGGAGACGCGCCCGCTCTCGAAGACGAAGCGCTGGCGCCTCGTCGAGATCCTGGAGCGTGCCCGATGATCCAGCAGGAAACCCGACTCCGGGTGGCCGACAACACCGGCGCCAAGGAAGTCCTCGTCATCAAGGTGCTCGGCGGCACGCGCCGCCGCTACGCCACCATCGGTGACGTGTTCATCGCCACCGTGAAAGACGCCATCCCTGGCGGCACGGTGAAGAAGGGCGAAGTCGTCCGCTGCGTCGTCGTGCGTGTCCGCAAGGAGCGCCGCCGCAAGGACGGCAGCTACGTGCGCTTCGACGAGAACGCAGCCGTGATCATCAACGACAAGCTCGAGCCCCGCGGTACCCGCATCTTCGGCCCGGTCGGACGCGAACTGCGAGACAAGAAGTTCATGCGCATCGTGTCGCTGGCACCGGAGGTGATCTGACATGGCAGGGATGAAGGTTCACAAGGGAGACATGGTCGTGGTCCTGTCCGGCAAGGACAAGGGCAAGCAGGGTCAGGTACTGAGCGCCCACCCGGCCGACGGCACCGTCATCGTCGATGGCGTCAACGTGGCCAAGCGCCACACGAAGCCCCGCAAGGCCGGTGACAAGGGCGGCATCATCGACACGCCGATGCCCCTTGCCGTGTCGAAGGTCGCGGTCGTCGGCACTGACGGCAAGCCGACCCGCGTCGGCTACAAGATCGAGTCCGACGGCACGAAGGTCCGCGTCGGCAAGCGCACCGGAGGTGCACTGTGAGCACGTCGACCATCGAGACGGCAACCATTTCCGTCCCGCGCCTCAAGACGAAGTACAACGACGAGCTCCGCGGCTCCTTGAAGACAACTCTCGGACTCGGCAACATCATGGAGGTTCCGCGGCTCCAGAAGATCGTCGTGAACTCCGGTGTCGGACGTGCCACCGTGCAGCCGTCGCTGCTCGAAGGCGCGATCACTGATCTCACGAAGATCACGGGTCAGCGTCCGACCGTGGCCCGAGCCACGAAGTCGATCGCCGGTTTCAAGCTCCGTGAGGGCCAGGCCATCGGCGTGAAGGTGACGCTGCGGGGCGATCGCATGTGGGAATTCTTCGACCGGCTCATCAGCCTGGCGATCCCCCGCATCCGTGACTTCCGGGGCCTCAGCCCGAAGAGTTTCGACGGGCGCGGCAACTACACGTTTGGCGTCACCGAACAGCTGATCTTCCCGGAGATCGACTACGACAAGATCGATACGACCCGCGGCTTCGATGTCACCATCGTCTCCACGGCCCGCACGAATGCTGAAGGACGCGCTCTCCTCGACGCCTTCGGATTCCCGTTCAAGCGCGAGGGGCAGAACTGACATGGCGAAAAAAGCGCTCATCGAAAAAGCCAAGAAGAAGCCGAAGTTCAAGGTACGGGCTTATACCCGTTGCCAGAAGTGCGGCCGGCCCCGTTCTGTGTACAAGAAATTCGGCCTGTGCCGCGTCTGCCTGCGTGATCTTGCGCATGCCGGCGAGGTTCCCGGCGTCACCAAGGCCAGCTGGTAAGGGAGGGATGCAGCCATGATGACCGACCCTATTGCGGACATGCTCACGCGCATCCGCAACGCAAACACCGCAATGCACGACAGCGTGCGGATGCCGAGTTCCAAGCTCAAGGTGGCGCTCGCGAAGATCCTCGTCCGCGAGGGCTACATCACCGATTTCTCCGTGAAGGTGAACGAGGGCAAGCCCGGTTCGACCCTTGAGATCTCGATGAAGTACTCCGAAGCGCGGGCCCGCACGATCAGCGGCATCCAGCGTGTATCCAAGCCCGGCCTTCGCGTCTACACGCAGGCCGATCATCTTCCTCGTGTCCTCGGTGGCATGGGCGTAGCCGTCCTTTCGACGAGCCATGGCCTGCTGACCGACCGCGAGGCCCGCAAACGCCGCGTCGGTGGCGAAGTCCTCTGTTACGTCTGGTGAGGTGAGCTGAATGTCTCGTATCGGAAAGATTCCGGTGACGGTGCCGAGTGGCGTCACCATCGCCATCACCGACCGCATGATCTCGGTCAAGGGCACCAGGGGCTCGCTTTCGCGGGTGATCCCGGGTGAGATCGTCGTCCGCGAGGAGGGCACGACGCTGATCGTCGAGCGCCCGAACGACGAGCGGATGAGCCGCGCCCTGCACGGCCTCACCCGGTCGCTCGTGAACAACATGGTGATGGGTGTGTCCGCTGGCTTCACCAAGGAGCTCGAGATCCAAGGCGTCGGCTACCGCGCCGCAGCGCCGAACCCGAAGCGTCTCGAACTGGCGCTCGGTTTCAGCCACCCGGTCTTCGTCGACGCCCCCGAGGGCATCGACTTCGAAGTACCGACGCCGACGCGCATCATCGTCAAGGGGATCGACAAGGAGCTGGTCGGCCAGGTCGCCGCCAACATCCGCAAGATCCGCAAGCCTGAGCCTTACAAGGGCAAGGGCGTCCGCTACCAAGGTGAGATTGTCCGCCGCAAGGCTGGCAAGGCTGCCAAGAAGTAAAGGGCCGAACATGCCTACCGCCACCCAGAAGAAGCAGCAGGGCCGCATTCGCCGCCACAACCGCGGTCGCAAGAAGGTGCACGGCACCCCAGAGCGTCCGCGTCTCGCCGTGTTCCGCTCCAACAAGCACATCGTTGCCCAGGTGATCGACGACCTCACCGGTCGCACGCTCGCCGCCGCGTCGTCGCACGAGAAGTCGGTCGCCGAAGGCCCCACCGGCAACATCGCCACGTCGTCGAAGGTCGGAGCGCTCGTCGCCGAGCGGGCCAAGGCCGCCGGCATCGAGAAGGTCGTGTTCGATCGCGGCGGCTTCATCTACCACGGCCGCGTCGCAGCGGTCGCCGAAGCGGCCCGTGCCGCAGGACTGGAGTTCTGAGCCGTGGCATATGACCGTCAGCAGGAGAGCCGCACCGGGGACCCCAACCTCGAAGAGCGGGTCATCAACATCAACCGGGTTGCCAAGGTCGTGAAGGGCGGTCGTCGCTTCAGCTTCACCGCGCTCGTCGTCGTCGGTGACGGCAAGGGCCGAGTAGGCCTCGGTTACGGCAAGGCCAAGGAAGTTCCGGCCGCCATCGCCAAGGGCGTCGAAGAAGCGAAGAAGACGATGTTCAGCGTGCCGCTCGCCGGCTCGACCATCACGCACCCGATCATCGGGGAGAAGGGTGCCGGCCGCGTCATGCTGAAGCCGGCCGCTCCCGGTACCGGCGTCGTTGCCGGCGGTGCGGCCCGCATCATCCTCGAAGCTGCGGGCGTGCACGACGTGCTGGCCAAGTCGCTCGGTTCGTCGAACGGCATCAACGTGGCCCAGGCCACGATCCAAGGGCTGCGCAGCCTGCGCACGCCTGACCAGATCGCCGCCCTGCGAGGCAAGACGGCGGAAGAAGTCACGCCGGGTGGCGTGCTCAGGGCTTACCGCGAGACCCAGCGTCTCGCGAAGGCCGGAGCGGACGGAGGGCACTGAGATGACTGCGACGTACAAGACCGCGAACCGCACCAGTGGGCTCAAAGTCACGCAGATCAAGTCGGGCATCGGGACCAAGCCGAAGCACCGCGGCACGCTGCGAGCGCTCGGCCTTGGCCGGATCGGCAACAGCAACATGCTGCCCGACCGTCCGGAGATCCGGGGCATGCTCGCCCGGGTTCCGTTCCTGGTGAAGTTCGAAGAAGTTGCGGCACCCGCTGAGGAGACGAAGTAGCCATGGCGATCAAAGTTCACGATCTTGCCCCTGCACCGGGATCCACCAAGCGGCGTAAGCGCATGGCCAGAGGTACCGCCGGCAAAGGTGGCAAGACGGCCGGCCGCGGTACCAAGGGGCAGAAGGCCCGTCGGCAGATCAAGCCCGGTTTCGAAGGCGGCCAGATGCCGCTGCACCGCCGGACCCCCAAGCTGCGCGGCTTCAAGAATCCCTTCCGTGTGGAGTACAACGTCCTCAACGTCGATTCGCTCCAGGAGCTCATCGACACCGGCGTCACGGTGATCACCCCCGACTCGCTTCGCCTGGCTGGACTTGTCCACAAGCACGGCATGGTCAAGATCCTCGGACGCGGAGAGCTGACGGGCGCGGCCACGGTATCCGCACATGGCTTCTCCGAGTCCGCCTCCGCCGCCATCACGGCCGCCGGCGGTAGCGTGGAGATCCTGCCCCCGCCATTCGGCAATGGCCGTCCTGCGGCCAAGGGCAACGCGCTGACGAACCGCTAGGAACGTGCCCCGCCGGGCGACGCGGCCCACCGAGCCGCCCGGGATTCCGCTGTAGAGAACCGAATGAACAACGGCTGCCGCCGGTGACCCGAGAGGGCCCGGCGGCACGTCCGTGGAAGGACCAGCCAAGGTGTCAACGTTCAAGAACTTGTTCAGGGTTCCCGACCTCCGCAACAAGATCGCGTTCACGTTGCTGATGCTTGCCCTCTATCGGCTCGGCACGCATGTGCCGGTCCCGGGCATCGACATCGAGCAGCTGAAACTGCTCAAACAGCAGTCGAACGGCAATGGTGTGCTCGGCTTCCTCAACCTGTTCTCAGGTGGGGCGCTCACGCAATTTGCGATATTCGTGCTCGGCATCATGCCGTACATCACATCGTCGATCATCATGCAGCTGCTCACCGTGGTCATCCCTCGGCTGGAGCAGTGGTCCAAAGATGGGGCCGTCGGCCAGAAGAAGATCACGCAATGGACGCGGTACCTGACCATGGGCCTTGCGACCATGCAGGCCACCGGCTACGTGTTCATCTTCCACCGCGGTGGGCGCGGCATCTTCCAGGCGAACGCTGACGGAACTGCGAGCTTCGACCTGTTTCCCGGCGGCCGCTGGAACCTGCTGCGGGCGTCGTTCGCCGTGCTGTGCATCGTGGCCGGCACCGCCCTCGTGATGTGGATGGGCGAGCTCATCAGCCAGCGAGGGATCGGCAATGGCATGTCGATCCTGATCTTCACCAACGTCGTCAGCCGCCTTCCCTACGAAGGTGGTCGTATCCGTGCGGAGAAGGGATGGACGACGTTCATCTTCGTGCTGGGCATCGTGTTGTTCATGATCGTGGCCATCATCTTCGTGGAGAACGGGCAGCGCCGAATACCGGTCCAATTCCCGAAACGCATGGTGGGCC
>JAYUDQ010000127.1:0-6548 GCA_043739745.1 Acidimicrobiia bacterium
GGTGCCGGTCGGCTACCTCGGATTGCACATGATGAGTTGCGAAGCCCGTCAGGGCGTGTCACGCATGGCCCGCTGCCACGCCTCGGAGAAGGCATGATCGAAGCGCTCGAATGTGGATCGCAACTCTGCTCCGGGCCAGCGGGGGGGCAGCAGCTCGACGGGAAGGAGCGGGTCCGCGAGGAGGTGGCGGAGGACCTCTGCGTTGCGGGCGAACGAGGAGGCGAGCACCGCATCGTTGCCGGTCGCCAGGCCGGCCTCGGCACTCCCGAGATCGTTGAGCAGTACTTGCGCCGTGTCGGCCCAATCCCCGAGATCGAAGAGCTCGGCGGTGAGCGTGTCCGGTCGAGCGGGCCGGGCGCCGTGCAACGTGGTGCACTGCTGCTCCACCAGCGTGGCGGCGACGCCGTCGCGCTCCCCGTCGAGGTTGTCCGGGCGGAGCCAGGTGCCCTCCCGCAACTCGGCGAGGTGCAGCCGGCGCATCGCTTCTCGAAGGTCGGTACGGGCCGAGGGGTCGCGGTTCTCCGCCGTCACGATGTGGACCACCCAGCTCCCGTCCCACGCCGATCGGGCGAGTCCACTGCGGCTGTCGGCCTGACGCGTCTGGCGCTCGAGCAGCCTGCCGGCCAGTGCGTAGCGGCCCTCCTCCAACGTGAGCTCACCGGCCGCCAGCATCCGCGAAAGGGCCACGCGGGCCGTGCCCTCGCCGATGCCGAACAGCGAACAAGAGCGAACAAGCCGGCGCGGCGACAGGCGGGGCGGGTACGTACCCAGCAACGTGCTGGCGATCACGGAGCGCGCGCTGTACGAGATCCGGGTGCCCTTGCTCGGGGATCGCTTCACTGGGCTCACGGGCCGCTCAACCTACCGAGTCCGGTCAAATGATGGGGGTGGCTGAATATTACATCTTGCGAACAGTCGTTGAGAGACTGTAATGTATAGCCGTGGCCATCACCATGCTCCCGCCCCCGGAACTCCGCCCTTCGGTGCTGCCGACCGGACATCTCAACGGGAAGGGCATGGCCGTCCAACCGCTGCGGGGAGAGCTTCGTCGCATCGCCGACGTACGCAACGCTGGTTCGGTGATGAGCGTCTGGCTGCAGACGTTCGGGCTGATCGTGGCCACTTCGTGGGCGGTGAACCACACGGGTCAGTGGTGGCTGTGGGCGATCACGTTCGTGCTCATGGGCCGAGCCCATGCGCTGTTCGGGATCCTCGGCCACGAGTCGGCGCATCGCCTGCTCTTCAGCAACCAGCGCGTGAACGACGTCGTCGGCCGATGGTTCGTGAACTGCCCGACGTTCGTCTCCCAGGACCAGTACCGCCGCTCACACATGGCCCACCACCGTGACGCGCTCGGGCCGAACGAGCCAGACAAGACGCTCTACGCGAGCTACCCGATCACGAAGGCCTCGATGCGGCGCAAGCTGCGGCGCGATGCCGACGGCGAGTCCGGGCTCAAGATCTTCCGGGGCCTGCTTCGTGGGCTGAAGAACCCGGTCACACGCGGGGCGGTGGTGCAGATCCTCGGCGTCCAACTCGTGCTCTTCGGGCTGCTCTGGTGGGCGGTCGCGTGGTGGGCCTATCCGCTGCTGTGGTTCACCCCGTGGATGACGGTATGGCGGGTCATCAACCGGCTGCGGGCCATCGCCGAGCACGGCGGTATGACGGCTTCCCCCGATGAGCGGATCACCACCCACCACGTCCGCCAGAGCCCGCTGGCCCGCTTCTGGATGGTGCCGTTCAACACCGGGTGGCATGTCGCCCACCATCTCGACTCGGGCGTGCCGTGGCGCAACCTCCCCCGCTTCCACCGCGAGCTCGAATCCGCCGGCTACATGGTCCCAGGGCTCACCTACCCCTCGTACCGGGCGCTCTGGAAGCAGCTGACCTCACGACCAACCTGATCGTTGACGGCAGCGCTGGGTACATTGACGGCCATGCTTTCGCCCGCCGTTGCCCCGACCGCGTTCCTGAGTAGGGCGGACGACATGCGCAGTGCGATCAGGTCGCTGCTACCGCTCATCGAGGAGCACGCAGTGGCGAACGAACGGGCTCGGCGGATCCTGCCCGAGGTGGTGGACGCGCTGCGCCCGACCGGCGTCTTCCGGATGTACGTGCCGGGCGTCTACGAAGGGCCGGAGATCGACCCGCTGACCGGCATCGACATCGTCGCAGCGCTCTCCGAGGCCGACGCCGCCACCGGTTGGTGCGTGTCGATCGCAGCGATGACGTCGCACATCGCCGGCGTCCTCGAACCGCATTGGGCCCGTGAGGTCTTCGGCGACCGCGACTCGATCGCCTGCGGCGCGTTCGCGCCGAACGGCAAGGCCCGCACCGTCGCCGGCGGGCACCGGATCGACGGCCGTTGGCAGTGGGGGAGCGGGTCGCAGCTCTCGAACTGGCTGACCGGTGGCGTCATCACCGGCGATGGTGAGTTCCACCTCATGCTGCTGCCCACTGCAGAAGTCGAGATCCTCGACACGTGGTATTCGATGGGCCTGCAAGGGACCGGCTCCCACGACTTCGTGGCGACCGACGTGTTCGTGCCGACGGGACGTTCGGTGCACATGGGTCACGCCCGGCCGATGGTCGACGCGGCGATCACTCGGCTGTCGCTCTTCGTGCTCTTCTCGGGAGGCGTTGCTTCGGTGCTGATCGGTATCGCCCGGCGAGCCATACGTGAGCTCACTGATCTGGCGACGACGAAGAAGCCGGCCCAGTCGTCGAAGACGCTGGCCATGTCGAGCCAGGTCCAGATCGACATCGCCAAGGCCGAGGCAATCGTGCGCTCGTCGTACGCGTACCTGGTCGACGAAGTCGGTGCCGCGTGGGAGGTCGTGGAGCGCGGCGATCGGCTCGAGGTGGAGCATCGGCTGCGGGCACGGCTGGCGGCATCGCATGTGGGGCTCGAGTGCTGTCGGGCGGTCGATCTCGTCTACAACGCGGGCGGCGGCTCGTCGGTGTTCGCGACCTCTCCGCTCCAGCGCTGCTTCCGAGACGCACACACCGCGTCGGCGCACATCATGGTGAGCTCGCGGGCGTTCGAGACGATGGGCCGGCACCGCTTCGGACAGGAGATCGACCTGTCGAACCTCTGATCCTGGGTAGTCGCCGCTTGTCGCCGCGATCCGCACTCTGTCGGTAACGTGCCCGTCATGTTGATCAAAGGTGACAAGGCTCCCGAGCTGAATCTCGAGGATCAGGACGGCAACGTCGTGAAGCTGGCCGCATTCAAAGGTCGCAAGGTGTGCGTGTACTTCTACCCGAAGGCCGATACGCCCGGATGCACGCAGCAGTCCTGCGGGCTGCGCGACATCGCCGCGCAGGTCGGCGACACCGCCATCGTCGGCATCAGCCCCGACAAGTCGGCCAAGCAGAAGAAGTTCGACGACAAGTACACGCTCGGCTTCGCGCTGCTGGCCGATACCGAGCACACCGTCGCCGAGGCGTATGGCGTGTGGAAGGAGAAGTCGATGTACGGCCGCAAGTACATGGGCATCGAGCGTTCCGCGTTCCTCATCGAGGAGAAGGGCAAGATCGCCGAGGCCTGGTACAAGGTGAGCCCGAAGGACACGCCCGCCAACCTGTTGAAGGCGCTGGGCGAATGAGCGAGGACGACGCCGCCGCCGTGGCCGCCCAGTCGAAGCCGCTACGGCCGATCGACATCCTCGCCCACCGCGACCCGTTCCTGTTCGTCTCCGAGATCGTCACCGTCGAGCCCGGCGTCCGCATCCACGCCCGGTGGCACCTCACCGGCGACGAGGTCTTCTGGCCGGGACACTTCCCGGGCCGGCCGACCCTGCCAGGCGTGCTCATGGTCGAGTCGCTTGCACAGGCCGGCGCGATCGCGCTCCTCACCGACGAACGTTTCGCGGGCAAGCTGCCGCTGTTCGGCGGCGTTGACGGGGCCCGCTTCCGCCGGCAGGTCGTCCCCGGCGACACCCTCGACCTGGTGGTGACCATGGGCCGAGTCGGTGCACGCGCCGGCAAGGGTGCCGGGGTGGCGACGGTCGGCGGCAAGAAGGCGTGTGAGGCCGAGCTCCTCTTCGTCATCGTCGACGCGTAGACCAGATCCGCCTGACGCGGGCGGGCACCGGCAAGACGGTCAGCAGGGCCCCATCACGATGGTGCCGTTGTGCCCACCGAAGCCAAATGAGTTCGACAGCGACGGCCCGGGCTCCCAATGACGCGGTGCATCGAGCACGAGATCGCAGTGCACCTCGGGATCGAGCGTCGCGGTCGAGGTGCCGCGCGTCGGCGGAATCACGCTATTGCGGATGGTGAGCGCAAGGGTGACGGCCTCGATCGCGCCGGCCGCACCGAGCGCATGGCCGGTGACCCCCTTTGTCGACGTGACGATCGGACCGGGCGTCCCGAAAACCTTGTTGACGGCCTCGGCCTCGGCCGCGTCGTTGAGCGGTGTCGACGTGCCGTGCGCGTTGATGTGGCGGATGTCCTCGGCGCGTAGCCCGGCGTCGAGGATGGCGAGCTCCATACACCGCACCGCACCCGTGCCGCCCGGTGCCGGAGCAGTGATGTGGTGGGCATCGGCGGTGGACGCGGAACCGAGCAGTTCCGCATAGATCGTGGCGCCGCGAGCGATCGCATGCTCCATCTCCTCGAGCACGATCACGCCGGCACCCTCGGCCATCACGAAGCCGTCACGACGAGTGTCGAACGGGCGCGACCAACCGCTGGTGGAAAGCGCGGTCATGTTCCCGAAGCCTGCCATAGCCGTCGGGGTCATCGCTGACTCGGAACCACCGGCGAGCACGGCGTCGCAGATGCCGAGCTGGATGAGCCGCGCCGCGTTGCCGATCGAGTGCGTGCCCGCAGCACAGGCCGTGACCGTCGCCTCGCACGGACCCTGCCAGCCGAAGCGCATCGACACCGATGCGGCCGCTGCGTTCGCCATCATCATCGGCACAAGGAAGGGCGACACCCGCCGATCGCCCTTCTCGTGACGGATGACGATCTGCTCCTCGAGTGTATCGAGCCCGCCGACACCGGTCCCGATGAGCACACCCGATCGTGCCGGGTCGGTGCCCACGTCGCCCGCCATGGCCAGTGCCTCGGTGGCGGCGGCGATCGCCATCTGGGTGAACCGGTCGGCGCGTCGGACCTCCTTCGCGTTCTCGAAGAACGGCGTCGGGTCGAATGCAGTGATGCGCCTGGAGGCATCGCCCGGTTCGCTCGTCATGAGACCGTTCCAGAACGCGTCGACGCCGATGCCGCAGTGGGCGACGACGCCGAGGCCGGTTATGGCCACTCGGCGGGGATAGCGGCGATCGGTCATCGGGTCAGCCCTTCTCGGGAGGTCGTTCGGGAGGTCGTGTGGAGCGAATCAGTTGGAAACGGGTCAGATGCCGAGCTTGCCGCACACGAGCTCGAAGGCGTGGCCGACGGTGGTGACGCCCTCCAGGTCGGACTCGGGGACCTCGATGTCGAAGTTCTCCTCGAGAGCCATCACGAACTCGACGAGGTCGAGCGAGTCGGCGTCGAGGTCGTCGGCGAACGACGCCTCGAGCGTCACCTGATCGTCCTGCACCGCAAGCACGTCGACGGCGGCTGCCTTGAATTTTGTGAAGGCTTCGTCACGGGTCATTTGATGGTCCTTTCGGGACGTGGAGGGTGCTGTTGCGTAGCTTGGGACCGACCTGTTCTAGCGGAGCCGGCCGGTGGATGTCGGCTCAACCGCCCATGGCGAGACCGCCATCGACGGGGAGAACCGCGCCGGTGATGTACCCCGCTTCGGGCGAAGCGAGGAACGATACTGCCGCGGCGATCTCGTCCGGTTTCGCCAGCCGGCCGAGTGGAACGGCCCCGATCATGGCGGCACGCTGTGCGTCCGTCAGCGACGCGGTCATGTCCGTCTCGACGCCGCCCGGGCAGACGACGTTCACGGTGATCGACCGTGAGGCCAGCTCCCGAGCCATGGAGCGCGCCAACCCGATCATCCCGGCCTTCGATGCGGCGTAGTTGGCCTGGCCGGCGACGCCGAAGTAGGCGCCGACCGACGAGACGAAGATGATGCGTCCCTTTCGCTGACGCAGCATTCCCGTGGCTGCGAGCTTGGCCACCCGCCATGCGCCGGTGAGGTTGGCGTCGATCACCGAGGTGAACGACTCCTCGCTCATGCGCACGAGCAGGCCGTCCTTGGTGATCCCGGCATTGGCCACGAGCACCTCGACGGGGCCGTGCTCGGACTCGATCTGCTTGAACGCGGACGTGACTTCGTCGGCATTCGTCACGTCGCATCGCACCGCGTGGAGCCCTTTGGGTGCGTCGCCGGAGCGGATCGTGACGACGACCTTGTCACCCAGCTCGGCGAAACGTTGTGCGATGGCGAGCCCGATGCCGCGCCCTCCACCGGTGACGAGCACGACCCGGCCGCTCATTGCGGCCCCTGCCCGGCGAGCGCGACGCGGTTGGGACGCAGCCGCGACTCGCCGGGAGGATCGTTGTCCGCCGCGATCATGCGCCCGTTACGGCAACCGCAGACTGGGCTGCGTGGTACGCCGCGCCATGGCCGTCGGGACGTAGGACAC
>JAYUDQ010000128.1:0-6548 GCA_043739745.1 Acidimicrobiia bacterium
GCACCCGTGCTCATCGGCGAGGCCACAGCGATCGCACGCACGGTCAGGCCAGGTGGGGTCCTGATCCTCAGCGGGTTCGTCAGCGAGCAAGCCGACCGGGTCGCTGACGCATACGCAGGTCTGTCCATCGCCGCGACCTGGACCGAAGGGGCGTGGGTTGCGCTGATGCTCTCGAGCTCGACAGACAGGTTGAAGACCTACAAATAGTTTTCGTTGTATTTCATGTTTCCGTCACCTACCGTGAGCCGATGCTCGGCGCCCACGACATCCGGCTCGTTGTCCGGGTCACATCGGCGGAGCGGACATCGAGCACCGATCTGACCATCACCCTGTCACCCGGCGCTTGCGGCGCAGATCTCCGGCGTGCGTTGACGCCAGCGATACCTCTGTTCGGCGGCGCACGGCTCGCGCTGTTCGACTCCGTCGGCCTCATCCCCGACGACGCACTCGTCGCAGAACGGGTGAGCGACGGTGACGAGATCGTCGTCAGCACGTCGCGGCCGGCGGATCCCACAACGGCAGCTCGCGCCGACCCGACCGGCATGCATCAGCCTCATCTCGTGATCACCGGCGGACTCGAGGTCGGCGATCGTCTTGCCCTAGCCGACCGGGTCCTGAGCCTCGGTCGTGATCGGTCCTGCGACCTACGCACGTGCGACGCAACGGTGAGCGGTCGGCATGCGCTCGTCTCCCTGGTCGCCGGCGATCGGCACTCTTGTGACGAGCAGTCCGACAGTCAGGTTCTGCGCGTCGTCGACCAGGGTTCCGTCAACGGCACCTACGTGAACGAACGCAGCGTGAGGTCATTCGCCTTTGTCGCCTCGGGTGACGTGATCCGGCTCGGCGCCGTTGAGCTCGAACTGCGGCTGGTCGAACCGCGAGACCGGCCGATCGGCATGGTCGTCAGCGGGAGGGAACGAGGGCAGGTCGCCTCGCCATTGACCGCATTCAACCGCCCGCCCCGCACCCGGGCAGGCCACAAGAATGTCGTGATCGACCCGCCAAAACCCCCGCCGATCGTGGTGGGGAAAGCACCGTTCCGGCCCGCTGCCATCGTTGTTCCGCTCGTGTTCGCCGGATTGCTCGTGGCGGTCACGAAGCAGTGGATGTTCGCGCTGTTCGCCGGCATGAGCCCGGTGATGATGACCATGAACTCGATCAGTGATCGCCGATCGAATCGGGACCGTTCGCGACGTGAGCGCGCCCGATTTCACGGTGAGCTCGCGGCGTTCGACGGGCAGCTTGCGGCCGTTGCGTTGCAGGAACGTGAGCGGCGTCGGGCGGGTCTCCCGGATCTCGCGGAAATCGAGCGCCGAGCGGCCCTGCCGAGCCGCCGTCTCTGGGAGCGTCGACCGCAGCACGACGACTTCCTGTGCTTGCGGATCGGCACGGGAGACCCGACCTGGGACCCACCGCTGCACTCCCCGATATCGCCGGGTGACGCCGCCCTGGCCGCGGTTCTCGATCGCCACACCCGCCTGCGCAGCACACCGATCGGCGTCGATCTGCGGCCAGGAAGGGTGGTGGGCATCGCCGGACCGCGGCGCGCCGTAGATCCGCTCGTACGCGCCCTCGTCGCGCAGATCGCAGTCCTTCATGGGCCTGCGGACGTTCAGGTCGCGTTCGCCCTCGACCCGGACCGTGTCCGCACCTGGGATTGGGCGAAGTGGCTGCCCCACGTCGACACGACCGCGCCACAGCCGGGCATCGTTGCACTCGGCGCCGCCGCCTTCGAACACCTGGCTGCGGCGCTGGTCAGCGCCGCCCCCCTTGCCGGCGGTGAGCCCGCCGCGATCACCACAGTCGTGCTGGTGGATGCGGCGGCATCGACGCTGCATGATGCGCCTGCGCTGCGCCGGCTGCTGGGCGACCGGGATCGGCCGATCTCCGCCATCGTGGTGGCCGCCAGCGTCGACGAGCTGCCGGCGATCTGCACGACTGTGGTGCGAATGGCCGCCAGCGAAGGCTCCGACGTGCCGACGGCCGTTGCCCGCATCGAAGATCCAGGCACCGGGCGAGCGATCGACGAGCTTCTCGTCAACGGCATCACCGCGCGTCGGGCGCGTGCGATTGCCCGTTCGCTGGCTCGCTTCAACGATCCTGATCGTGCCGATGCCGCTGCCGCCGGCATCGCATCCGACGTCTCGCTCCTCGCCCTCCTCGACGTGGATGCCGGAACGACCGAAGCTGAGCTCGGTCGCACACTGGCAGCCCGGTGGTCGAAGCGTTCGCCCGACGCGGCCCCGACCACCGTGATCGGGCTGAGCGAACGCGGGCGGCAGGTGATCGACATCGTCCGAGACGGTCCACATGCGCTCATCGGCGGCACGACGGGGTCCGGGAAGTCGGAGCTCCTCCGCAGCTTCGTCGTCGGCCTCGCCGCGGTGTCCAGTCCTGAGCAACTGACGTTCGTGCTGATCGACTACAAGGGCGGCAGCGCATTCGACGCCTGCGCCCGGCTGCCGCATGTGGTCGGCGTCGTCACCGATCTCGACGAGTTGCTCAGTGCCCGGGCCGTACGCTGCCTCGAAGCCGAGCTGCGCTGGCGTGAACGGCTCCTGCGAGAGGCTGGTGTTTCCGACCGCGACAGCTATGCCCGGCTCGTCCAGTCGGGTGGACCCTCGCCCTTCCTGCTCCCGCGCCTGGTGCTCGTCGTCGACGAGTTCGCCACGCTCAAAGCCGAGCTGCCGGCGTTCGTCGACGCGCTCGTCGATGTCGCCCAGCGCGGCCGCAGCCTTGGTGTCCACCTCGTTCTCGCGACGCAACGTCCGGCGGGCACGGTGAGCGATCTCATACGCGCCAACACCGAGCTGAAGATCGCGCTCCGGGTACAGGACCGGGCCGACTCGATGGACGTCATCGGGTCTCCGCTCGCGGCACTGCTTCCGCGGTCACGCTCGGGCATGGCCGTCGTGCGAATCGGGAGCGAGGAGCCCGTGACGATCCAGGCCGCCTACACCGGTCGTCCAGCCGAGGACGTCGTCAAGCGATTGGTTCGCATACGACCCTTCACGTTGCTCAACGCCTCCCGACCCCGGGGGGTGCCGCCGAGGAAGCGCGCCCTTGCGGCCGACGGCGACACGGAGCTGACCAGAATCGTCGGGTCGGCCTGCGCCGCTGCGGCCATCCTCGGCTACCAGACGCCGAGGCGTCCCTGGCCGGACCCCCTGCCCGCGCAGTTGGATCTCCGTTCGATCGAGGAACTGCTGGAATCGCCCTCGGCAGGCGACGACGACCCGACCGATGTGTGCGCGGCCGCCCCTGCAGTCGGCATCATCGACGACCCTGACCATCAGCGTCGACGGCCCCTCGTGTGGGAACCGGCCCGCGGGAACCTCCTCCTGGTCGGCGTCTCAGGTGTCGACACGGGAGCGGCCTTGGCCACGATCGCGGCTGCCTTTACCGGCGGTCCACAATCCGCGGTCCATATCTACGGGGTACACGCGGGCCCGAGCCCACTCGAGGCCATCCGGGTTCTACCGCATTGCGGCGATGTAATCCCGCTCGCCGATCGTGAGCGGGTCGACCGACTCGTCCGCGAACTGGCCGCCGAAGTGCAGCGGCGCCAGGCGATGCCGGCGGCCGAACGGCCCGGACAGCCACGCGTCATCGTGCTGATCGACGGACTCGGTCTGGTCCGCACCGAACTCGACGACCCAACCGTCACGAACAACGCATGGGTGCGCCTGCAGCGCATACTCGCCGACGGCCCAAACGTGGATGTCGTCTGTGCACTTACCATTGACCGGCCGGCGCTCATCACCGGTCCGGTCGGCGCTCTCGCTGAACAGCGATGGGTCTTCCGGCTGGCCGACCGGATCGACTACAGCCTGTTCGGCGTCCGGGGAGCGGACGTCGCGCCGATGCCGCGCCTGCGCTGCCTCGTCGTGTCGAGCGGGCTGTACGCCCAGGTCGCCGATCCGCCCTCGGTGGACGAGATGGCGAACATCGGCGGTCCGAGCGGGCGTGTCCCGAAGGATCCACCGAGGCGGATCCGGGTCCTCCCCGAAGAAGTCCGGGTGGATGACCTCGATCACTCGGCAACGACCTTCGGCGACCGTCCCTGGCGCGTCGCCGTCGGCCTCGCCGATGCGACCCTCTCCACGGCCGTTGCATCGTTCCATTCGGGGGAACACCTGCTTGTCTGCGGCCCGGCGAGGTGCGGCCGCACAACGACGCTGGCGGCAATTGCGCATTCGACTATGCGTACGTACGAAGGCTCCGGGCACGGCCCGGTCATCGCCTACCTCGCTGCCAGTCGTTCACGATTGCCGACCCTCCTCGCCGGCTGCGCCGAGGTTGTCGCGCTCGCAGACATCGGCGATGTCACCCACCTGCGGCCCGGAGCTGCAGGCCGCCCGATGGTCCTACTCTTCGACGACGCCGAGCTCCTCGACGATCCGAGCGGCGCAATGGCCGCACTAGGAACCGGTGACCAACCCGATCTCCTGATCGTCGCCGCCGTCCGCACCGAGCTCTTGCGGTCCAACTACAGCCACTGGACCCGGCAGTTGCGCCGGTCCCGCTCGGCGATCCTCCTTCGGCCGAGTGATGGCGATGCGGAGTTCACGGGGATCTCGATTCCCCGACGGGGCGTGCCCGTCACCGCAGGCCGGGGACTCCTGGCACAGGACGGACAACTCGACGTCATCCAATTCGCAACGCCATGACCCGACCGGTCGAAACACGTTGACGCTTCGCGACCGGTCTGCGTAGCCTGGGCTCGACAGCACGAGGCTGTCCGCAGGCGAGAGGAGTGATCTTCGTGGTTGCCATCATGTCCCCGGGCTCATTGCTCCCGTCATTGCCCGTCGTCCGCGCCGCCTAGCGCTCGCTGCCTGCCGCTCTGCCGGAGCGCGCCGCATCCTCGTTTCGTCTTTCAGGAGCCGTTTTGTCGCATCCTCCGCACGCCGCCCCACCCACCCTCGCTGAGCTGGGCTGGAACGCCGACAGTCCCCCGGCGATACCGGCCGGTCTCATTCCTGCGAGGGTGGTGTCTCAGGCCCGAGGCCAGGTCCACGTTGCCACCGGCGAGGGGCAGCTCACCGCCACGATTGCCGGCCGATTGCTCCACAACTCCCGAGCCGGCGAACTTCCCACCGTCGGCGACTGGGTCGCCATCCGCCCGCGCACCAAGGAAGGCACGGCCACGATCCAGGCCGTGCTGCCCCGGCACAGCGCCATCACCCGCAAGGTGTCCGGCTCGACGACCGAGGCGCAGATCATCGCGGCCAATGTCGACCTGCTCATCATTGCGATGGCCTTCGGCCACGACTTCAACGTCCGCCGGCTGGAACGGTTCCTCGCCACCGCATGGGAGAGCGGCGCCACACCGCTTATCGCGCTCACCAAGTCGGACCTCGTCAGCCCGGCCGAGGAGGCGGCTGGGCTGTTCGAAGCCGAGCAGGCCGCGCCAGGAGTGACGGTGATCTCGCTGTCATCGGTCGACGGGCGCGGCGTCGAGGAGATACGCGCGCATATGGGTCCGGGTATCACCGTTGCAGTCGTCGGATCGTCCGGCGTGGGCAAGTCGACGCTCGTCAACCGGCTCGCCTCGGAGGATCGCATGGCGACGGGGGAGATCCGCGGCGACGGACGGGGGCGTCATACCACCGTGCACCGGCAGCTGCTCATCCTGCCCGGCGGCGAGATCCTCATCGACACGCCCGGGCTGCGCGAGCTGCAGCTGTGGGATGCCGAGGGTGGTACCGAGGCGACGTTCTCCGACATCGAGGAGATCGCGACCGGCTGCAAGTTCTCTGACTGCCGCCACGAACTTGAGCCGGGTTGTGCCGTGCGGGCTGCGCTGGCCGCCGGGACCCTTGACGCCGGCCGCTTCGCCGGCTGGTCGAAGATCCAGCACGAACTTACGTTCCTGGCCCGTCAGCAAGACGTGCGTTTGCGTATCGAGGAACGCAACAAGTGGAAGAAGGTCACACGCGCAGCGAAGAGCCGAACGCGGCCCTGAGGGAACCGCGATGGTCAGCCGGCGTTGATTCCTTCGCGCAATGCCTTCGCAAGCCATCGCACCGAGCGGGTGAGCCCATCGAGCTCGACCACATCGTCATGGGCCGCACGTTCGGGCGCAGCCGCGGTCGGCATCTGAGCCGGTGCGAGCAGCTGCCCGCAGTAACCGCAGATGGCGTCGAGGTCGGGGCGACACGGTGCGCCGCAGAGCTCGCATGTCAACGGGCGGGGCGCCGCCGGCGTCCGGACGCTCGTGCCCCGCGGGATGCGCTCCAGTTCGCCGGCGTCGAACCACACCACCTGGCAGCTCCCGCACACGTCGACGCGGATCACCTCGGGCGGCGACGTATTCGCCAGCGGCGCGGTGACATCACGCATGTGCGCAAGACACCAGGGGCACGCGAGCACCTCGCCGTCACCCGCCGACGACGGCTGTGCTGCAGCCAGCAGGAGCGCCCGCGCCTCCTTCGGTGAGGTGAGGCGAGCAACGACGGACTCGGCCGCAGCCTGCCCGTTGCAGCGCGGGCAGCGCAGCCGGAAGCCGACGGGCGAGACCACGGGTTCGAGCGCGACCGAGCAGC
>JAYUDQ010000129.1:0-2485 GCA_043739745.1 Acidimicrobiia bacterium
GCACAGCGCTTCGGACTCGGGAGTCGTCGGGGCTTCTCGAAGGAAGTGGGGGGCGGCCGGGTGCTGTGGTGATGGCTTGCGGGCCAGGTAGCCGACCACGTCGATTTCTGCGCGCAGCGGCAGACCGTCACGGACCCGTTCCTGAGCCGACGCCACGGCGACGCGGTGGAACTCCTCCTCGCCGACGTGCTCGATGGCCTCGAAGGCGGGGCCGGTGGAAGCCAGCGCCCGTGCATAGAGGTGTGGATCGGTGAACTCCCACAGGAACGGCACGCTCACCCGGGCCGTCGCCTCGAAGCCGTGGGCGGTGAGCATCGCCTCGCCGGCACCGGGCCGTCCGAGGGCCACCATCGCTGCCTGGTTCCGGATCTTGGGGGTCGCCGCGAGCTGGAACGGCGCCAATGCCCATGCACCGGGCGATGTCTTGATGTGGCCCCAAACCGTGATGCCAAGGCGGCCCCCGGGCTTCAGGACTCGGAACGCTTCGGCGAGGGCGCCCGGTGTCGTGCCCCAGATCCCGCGGAAGCTGGTGACCATGTCGAAGGTTGAGTCGTCCCACGGCAGCGCCTGCATGTCACCCACCTGTAGGTCCGCGTCTGGGTTGCGGTCGTGGGCGACTGCGATCAGTCGTTCCGAGGCATCGATGCCCGCGACGACCGCGCCGCGCACGCGGGCGAGCTCGAGGGCGAGCCCCGAGCCGCATGCCATGTCGAGCAGCCGATCCCCCGGGCCGACCCGCAAGAGCTCGTGCATGGCCACGTACTCGCGGACGTTGCCCGGCTCGCTCAGGGTGGCGAAGTCAACGACCGCGTGGCCCCAGCCGCGGTCCACCACCGTCCAGTCGAGGTGCGGAAGCTGATTTTCGGTGTCGTCGGTCATGATCGGTCCCTTTGCAGTGCCGGGCCGTCACTGAAGCGCAAGTCGGCTGGCCGGCGTGGCGTCAGCTACCAGTCGATGGCGGATTGCGTGGCGGGCGCGCTCGAGATAGGTGGTGTCGGAGTAGAGGTGGAAGTACCAGTTCGCCGAGAGGAGTGCCGCTTCGAGCTCGAACGCCAGCTGTTCGGGTTCGCAAGCGGGGTTCAGCTCACCCTGATCACGGCCGTCGGCGGCGGCTCGCTCGAGCGTGGTCATCCACTGGCGCTGGCAGTCGGCGATCGCATCACGGACCGGTCCCGGGTCCTTGGCGCCGAACTCGGCCATGGCGGCGGCAAAGAAGCATCCGCCGGGGAACACCGCACGCTCGACATAGGACAGGAACGAGCCACAGAGCGCGTCCAACTGTCGAATCCCTCGGGGTGCGCGCATCGCCGGGACCAGGACCGCCTCGACGTAGCGCTTGCGGGCATCCTCGATGGTCGCGAGTTGCAGCGCTTCCTTCGAGCCGAAATGCGCGAACAGGCCGCTCTTGCTCATGCCCAATCCGGCGGCGAGTTGGCCGATGCTGAGGCCTTCGAGGCCGTCCACCGACGCCTGGTCGGCGGCGCGACGCAGGATCGCCTCCCGGGTTGCCGCTCCGACGCTGAGGCGCTGAGTCACGGCACTTGTATAGCACGAACGATCGTGCTAATAACCTCGGGAACCGACCGCATGTCGCGATCGTCAACGTGGAGGTCACTGTGATGGCGCTCGTGAATGTCGGTCACCTCGACACCGTGGGCGACCGCCGTGGCTGACGTGGTCGTGGTCGGAGCGCGGTGCGCGGGCGCGTCGACCGCGTTGTTGCTCGCTCGGGCCGGGCATCGGGTCACGCTGGTCGATCGGGCGACCTTCCCGAGCGACACCATGTCGACCCACTTCCTGTGGCAACGCGGTGCGGCACGGCTGGACGCGTGGGGGCTGCTCGACCGGCTCCGGGCTCGTGGGTGCGCCCCGATCACGTCGATCGTCTTCGACGTCGGTCCGGTGCAGCTAGCGGGAATCGGCCCGCCAGTGAACGGAGTCGCCGAGACGTACTGCCCCCGCCGCACGGTGCTGGACGAGTTGCTCGCCGAGGCAGCGGTGGAGTCTGGCGTCGAGCTGATCGACAATTTCATCGTCAGCGATCTGCTGCGGTCCGGCGATCGAGTCACCGGAGTGGCCGGGGGTGTTCGTGGCGGCCCGCAAGTCTCACTGCCCGCCCAGGTGGTCATCGGCGCTGACGGTCTTCGCTCCACGGTCGCAAAGCGAGTTGGCGCAGATGCGTACTACGAGCGTCCCCCGCTCACCTGTGTCTCCTATTCGTACTGGAGCGGGATCACCCATCTCGGCGCCTCGTTCCACGCCCGCCAAGGCCGGCTGGTCCTGGTCTGGCCGACGAACGACGACCTGACCTGTGTCTACGTGGCCTGGCCGCACGCCGAATTTCCGGTCGTCAGACGCGACCTGGCCTCCCACTTCGCGGCTGCGCTCGAACTCGTACCCGGCTTGCGCGACATCATCGAGTCGGGACGACAGGAGCAACCGTTCGCCGCGACCGGGTACCTGCCCAATCAGTACCGCCAGTCCG
>JAYUDQ010000130.1:0-6543 GCA_043739745.1 Acidimicrobiia bacterium
CCGGTCGGGCCGCCCCGGCCCGCTCGATTCTGCGCCCTGGGCCTGTTCACAGGGACGTGCCCTTCGGGGAGGAACGATCCTCGGCGGGGAGGAGCTCGACGAGATCCCCGAGCGAAACGGCCTCGTCCGACCAGTGGAACCATCGACCCGACACGTTGGCCACGGGCTGGGGGACGGCACCGTAGAGGCGGTCGAGGGTGCGGATCACGCCGCCGTGGGTGACAGCCACGACGATCGAATCCTCCGCGGCGGCTTTGCGGGTCAGCTCCTCGAGAGCACCGGTGATGCGAGTCCGGAGCACATCTTCGTGTTCCCCGGCTGGTGTCGTCTGCAGCTCGCCGGTCCTCCAGCGGTCGAGCCAGCCGGGCCATCGGCTCTCGATCTCGTCGGTGGTGAGGCCGGACCAGTCGCCGACGTCGCGCTCGCGAAGGTCGCCTCGAACCTCGACATGATCGACCCCGAGGGCAGCCGCGAGCCGTTCGGCGGTCTGGCGAGCCCGTTGCAGGTCGGATGCGACGACCTGTACCCGGGCACGTGAACCGACGAGCACGGCCAGCGCAACGGCGGCGTCCACGGCCTGCCCCACGCCCACGTCGGACAGCGGCACGTCCGCCCAGCCCTGCCAGCGGCTGTCGGCATTCCACTGGGTGAGCCCGTGGCGGACGGCGAGCACGCCGTGTCGGAGCATGGGCGCAATGGTTGCCTGCGTCATCCTGAGAGTGAACCACGCTCGACGACGGTCACGAACAGCGCGGGCCTTGTCCATGGCGACGTTCGGTGCTGCCCACGTGACCCGAAGCCGCGGCGTCCTGGGAACCGAGGATGTCCTGGAACGACCTGCGAGCATGGCCGGTAGCCTGCGGAACGTGGCTACCGTCCTCTTTTTCGCCCAGGCCCGCGAGGCGACAGGGACGAAGACGGCGGAGGTCGACGGCGACTGCGTCGGCGCCGTTCTCGACGCAGCGCTGGTCCGATTCGGCGCCCCCCTCGAACGGATCCTCCCCCACTGCAAGGTCTGGGTGAACGGCGACCCGGCCGATCGGTCGACGCTCGTGGTGAGCACGGACGAGGTGGCGCTCCTTCCACCCGTCTCCGGCGGATGAGGTGCCGATCGGCCCCGGCGCGGGTAGCCTGCCGGTCATGGCCAACCGGCAACTGGATCGCGTGCTGACCCCTGAGTATCTGGAGGGGCTCGTCGAATGGCCGATCGATGCGATCCGTTCCCGCCGAGCCGAATGCCAGCGGCTCGAGGATGCGGCGTCGTATCTGCGTCGTCTGGTGCAGACGCGCATCGACATCATCGGCCTCGAACTGCGCAGCCGCGCCGACGGTGACGAGGGTGATCTGGTCTCGCTGATCGAGAAGCTGCCCTCGATCCTCTCCGAACAGACCGATCGACGCGGTGCCGTCGGCCGCCTCGTGAGCGTCGACCCGGGCGACGACCAGGAGGCGTGGGCCGAGGCCCGTGTCGAACTGGCCTGCGGGCGCTGCGACGTCGAGTCGGCCCCTGAACTGTCCGAGGTCGAGCTGAATACGATGGCCGACAACCTGGCCACGCTCGAGCGGACAGTCAGCGAGGAGCGGCGGCGTCTCCACGACATCCTCGATCTGCTCCAGAACGAGCTCGTGCACCGTTACAAGACCGGCCAGGCCACCGTCGAGGGCCTTCTGAAGTGACCACCGGCCGGTTCGGTCCCGGAACCGGCCCGCCGCAGGATCAGGAACCATCGCACCACGCAGACGCGCCGGCCAGCGCGAGTGACCGTGCCCGATCCCTCGGGGAGTTCATCCGCGAGCAGCGCCGCGTGGCGCGGCTGTCGCTGCGCAAGCTCAGCGACATGGCGGAGATCTCCAACCCGTATCTGAGCCAGATCGAGCGCGGCCTGCGCAAGCCGTCGGCCGAGATCCTCCAACAGCTCGCCCGGGCGCTGCGAATCTCCGCCGAGAGCCTCTATGTGCAGGCCGGCATCCTCGACGAGCGTCCCGACACCCAGGACCTCGCAGGATCGATCTGGGACGAACCCACCCTCACGGAGGCCCAGAAGCGGGCGCTGGTGCAGGTGTTGCGGTCGTTCCAGTCGGAGAACAAGGCATCGACGACCGCTCCCGGACCGGCGGATGCGAAGTGAGAGTCCGGTGATGCCTGGAACAACCAGGCCTTGCGCACGGTTCGGACCGCCTGCATGAACGTTGCCGTCCTCTCGATGCACACGTCCCCGCTCGCACAGCCCGGCACCGGCGACGGCGGCGGCATGAACGTCTATGTGCGTGAACTGGCGACGGCGCTGGCCCGCGCCGGAGTCGTGTGCGACGTCTACACCCGCGCCGACCGTCGGGGGCTGCCCGCCACCGTCAACGTCGAACCGGGTTTCCGGGTCCACCACGTGGAAGCCGGTCCGGTCGCTCCGCTCCCGAAGGAGGCGCTGCCCGAACTGGCCCACGAGTTCGCCGTCGCGGTGATGCAGCACATGACCGCCAACGGCATCAAAGCCGACCTGCTGCACGCGAACTACTGGCTGTCGGCCGTCGCCGGACACGAGATCAAGCACGCGCTGGATCTCCCGCTCGTCACCACGTTCCACACACTTGCCCGGGTGAAGAACGAGGGGAGCGACCTCGATTCCGAGGAGCGGGCCTGCGCCGAAGCGGCCGCCATCGGCTGCAGTGACATGGTCCTCGCCAACACGAGCATCGAGGCCGACGAGCTCGTCCACTATTACGGCGCGCACCGCGATCGGATCGAAGAGGTCCCGCTCGGTGTCGACCATGCGTTCTTCTCGCCGGGCAGCGCCGCCGGTGCGCGCCGCGCGCTTGGTCTGGCTGCGTCGCCGGTGCTGCTCTACGTCGGCCGCATCCAGCCCTTGAAGGGGACCGAGCTCGCGATCCGCAGCCTTGCGGCCTCTCGTCATCGCGACGCGCAGCTGCTCGTCGTGGGCGGTCCGAGCGGTGTGGACGGCGCGGCGGAGGTCGACCGGATCCACAAGCTCGCCGCCGAACTCGGCCTTGGCGACCGTGTTCGCTTCGTCGATCCGCAGCCGCACCATCTGCTCAGCACGTACTACCGCGCTGCCGACGTGTGCCTCGTGCCGAGCCGCTCGGAGTCGTTCGGGCTCGTCGCCCTCGAAGCGGGTGCGTGCGGGACGCCGGTCATCGCGTCGAACGTCGGGGGGCTCCAGACGATCGTCGACCACGGCACGACCGGGTTCCTCGTCGATGCGCGTGATCCCGCGCTCTGGGCCTCGTACATCGACCGCATCCTCGATGACCCGGCTCTCGCCGTGCGCATGGAGGTCGCCGCGGCCGATCGGTCCCTTCGCTACGCGTGGAGCTATACCGCGGCACGGCTGCGGCGGCTCTATGCCGACCTTGCGATGCGCTCGCTCGTCACCTGCGCCTGAGTTCGCTGGCACGGGTCCTCTACTGACGGGGGCCCGCTAACTTTGCAGTCATGACCGCGATACCCGATACGGATGAACGGGCGCGCATCGTCGACCTTGTGGCGGCATGGGCCGCGACCGTTGCGAACGACAATCCGATCGTCACGAACATCGAGCGCGACGCCGACCTCGACCGCTGGTACGTGCGGGTGCGGGGCGAGGAGAAGCTCGTCACGACGGTCTGGATGACGGTCCGCGAACAGACGCTCCACTATGAGACGTACTTCATGCCCGCGCCCGAGGAGAACGTCGCGGCCTGTTTCGAGTACCTGCTGCGGGCGAACCTGCGCCTCTACGGCATGCGGTTCGCCGTCGGGGTCGAGGACGCGGTGTACCTCGTCGGGCAGCTCCCCTTCACTGCGTTCGCCGACGGCGTCGGGCCCGACGAGCTCGACCGCGTCCTCGGCTCGGCGTACGCCTACAGCGAGGAGTGCTTCCGGACCGCGATGTCAATCGGGTACGCCTCCAAGTTCAGGCCCCGCCAGCCAAACTGAACCCTGGGTGAGGGCCTTGGTCGACCGGACCGTGAATCGGAGTTCAACAAAGCGCGGCTGGCCCCTTGCACGCTGTGCAACGCCCCGTTACGGTGTCATCCACTGGAAGCCCGGTGGTGTCTGCTGGCTGATTCGTTCGGGGAAGTGCGAATCCGCTGGTGCTGCCTCCGGGCTTCTGGCTTTTGCGATGACTTCGCGTGTGAGATCCGGCCAGTAGCCTGCCCGCCGTGTCGAGCCCGACCCCGTCCATGAAGCTCCTCGTCATCGGAGGCGGCCAGATGGGCGAGGCACTCGTCGGCGGCCTCCTCACCGCTGGATGGGCAGCGACCACCGAGATCGTGATCGTCGAACCGGCGGCGGCCCGGCGTGCCGAACTCGTTGCCGCCTTCCCGGGGCTCCTCGTTGCCGAGCGGATCCGCAGCTCCTATCAGGCCGACGGCGCGCTTGTCGCAGTCAAACCCCAGCACGTCGCCGACGTCTGCCGCGAGCTCGCGCCGCTCGTGCACCGCGTGCTATCGATCGCCGCCGGGGTGCAAATCTCGAAGATCGAAAGTGCGCTCCGAACAGGCTCGCCGGATCGCGCTCTGCCAGTCGTGCGCTCGATGCCAAACACGCCTGCCCTTGTCGGGCTCGGTGCATCCGCCATCGCCGCCGGAACGTCGGCCACGGAGGCCGACCTTTCCTGGGCCGAGGGCATCCTCGGCGCGGTAGGGATCGTCGAGCGCGTCGACGAGAAGCTGCTCGATGCGGTCACCGGCCTTTCCGGGTCGGGTCCGGCATACGTGTTCCTTGTTGCCGAGGCCATGATCGACGCCGGCGTGCTGCTCGGCCTTCCCCGCTCCGTCGCGGCGGCGCTCGCGGCCCAGACGATCAAAGGCGCCGGCGCGTTGCTCGTCGCGTCACCGGAGGATCCGGCCAGGCTGCGGGCCAATGTCACGTCGCCCGGCGGGACCACGGCGGCGGGCCTGCGTGCACTCGAGTCGGGCGGTGTCCGTGCCGCGATCATCGACGCGGTCGTCGCTGCCACCCGTCGCGCCACCGAGCTGGCCTGAGCCGCAATCGGCCCCGCATGGACACCATCTCCTTCCTCACCGACTACGGCCTCGCCGACGAGTTCGTCGGCGTCTGCAAGTCGGTCATCCGCCAGCTCGCTCCGGCTGTCAGCGTCATCGACATCACCCACGACATCCCGGCGCACGACATCCGGGCCGGCTCGCTGGCGCTCGTACGCAGTGTGCAGTACCTCGCTGACGGTGTCGTGCTCGCGGTCGTCGATCCGGGTGTCGGCACGTCTCGCAAGGCAATTGCCGTCGAGGCGGGGGAGCGTGGCGAGGCCATCTTCGTGGGCCCCGACAACGGTCTCCTCGCACCGGCTGTGGCCATGCTCGGCGGTGCCCGCCGGGCCGTTCTGCTGAACAACACCGAGCACCACCTCGCCGCTCCCGGCCCGACGTTCGCGGGCCGAGACATCTTCGCCCCGGTCGCGGCACGCCTGTGCGCGGGCGTGCCCTTCGACGACTTCGGTGAGCCGATCGACCCCGCCGGCCTGACGCCCGGCATGCTCCCGCTGACCCGTGTCGAGGAGGGCGTGATCCACGGTGAGGTGCTGTGGGTCGATCGGTTCGGCAACGCGCAGCTCAACGTCGACCCGAGCGAGATCGACGACCTCGGCGATGTCGTCACGATCGGCTTCGGCACCAACACCCGGACGGCGCATCGGGCAACGACCTACGCCGATATCCGCACCGGTTCGATCGGCCTCGTCGTCGACTCGTACGGGCTCGTGTCGGTGGCCCTCGACCGGCGGTCGGCCTCGGCTGAGCTCGGCCTCGGCACCGGCGCGGCGGTCCGCATCGAAGCCCCGTCGGCATGACCGCTGCGGTCCGGAGGCGTTGCCGGGCGTCCGTGCCAGGATAGGCGTCATGAGGCCCGCGACCACCATCGTGCTCGCCCTGCTGCTCCTCGCCCTGTTCGGCGCCGCGATCGTGCAGTTCGTGGTGCTTTCGTCGGACACGGCGGACACCACGGCCGCACTCGGCACGACGGTGTCGTTCGCCCGTACCTTCACGACCCTATGAACTCGATCGGTCTTACCAACCTCGCCTCGATCATCGATCCACACCCGGCCGATGCAGTCGCCATCGTCAGCGCCGGCGAGTCGACGACCTACGGCGACCTCCGCCAGCAGGTGGCGGGGCTCCGGGGCGGCCTCGTGGGGCTCGGCGTGCAGCCCGGCGATCGGGTTGCGCTGCTGATGGCGTCGAACTGGTACTTCGTCGTGTCGTATCTTGCCGTACTCGGCGTCGGCGCAGTTGCAGTCCCGCTGAACCCACAGAGCCCGACGGCCGAGATCGCCCGTGAGCTCGGGACCGCGCAGGCTTCTGTCGTGTTCGTCGGGCCGACCTGCCAAGCCGCCTTTGCCGCCGTCGACCGCGCCGCCGCCGGCATCACGCACGTGCTCGTTCCCGAGGGTGTGGCGCTGCCCGGCGCGTTGTCCATCGAGGACCTGCTCGTGAGCGATCCGGTGCCCGTCGTCGAGCGCGCACCCGACGATCTCGCCGCCCTGATGTTCACGAGCGGCACCGCAGGTTCGCCGAAGGCGGCCATGCTCA
>JAYUDQ010000131.1:0-2482 GCA_043739745.1 Acidimicrobiia bacterium
GTTTCGGCCTTCGTCGGGTTGGCTGAGCTCGCCCTCGGCGGCTGCACCACGACCACCGACCACCTCTACGTCCATCCACGTGGCGGGGGCGATCTGATCACGGCCGAGATCACCGCAGCCCGGGAGCTCGGCTTCCGCTTCCATCCGACCCGCGGGTCGATGAGTCTGAGCAGGAAGGACGGCGGCCTCCCGCCTGATTCGGTCGTGCAGACCGACGACGAGATCCTTTCCGACTCCGAACGGCTCGTGAAGCGCCACCACGATGCGGCCTTCGGAGCAATGGTCCGCGTCGCGCTGGCCCCGTGCTCGCCGTTCTCGGTCACCCCGGCGCTGATGACCGCAACCGCGGAACTGGCCGAACGCCTCGACGTGCGTCTCCACACCCACTTGGCCGAGGATCACGACGAGGACGTGTACTGCCTCGAGCGCTTCGGCCGGCGCCCGGTCGAGCAGTTCGAAGCGGTGGGCTGGGGATCGAGCCGCTCCTGGGTCGCCCATTGCGTGTTCCCCGACGATGCTGAAGTGGCACGGCTCGGCTCATGGGGTACCGGGGTGGCCCACTGCCCGAGCTCGAACATGGTGCTCGGCAACGCTCAAATCGCCCCGGTGGCCGATCTTCGGCGGGCGGGCGTGCCGGTCGGCCTGGGTTGCGACGGTTCGTCCTCGAATGATGCTGCCTCCCTGTGGCAGGAGGCCCGCAACGCGATGCTCCTCGGACGCGTGCGCGGCGGCTCGTCGTCGTTCAGCGCCCGCGACGCGCTCGAGGTTGCGACGCGCGGTGGCGCGGGCTGCCTCGGCCGGGTCGGGGAGATCGGTGAGCTCTCGGTAGGTGCGGTCGCGGACGTAGTCGTCTGGCCGCTCGACGGGGTCCGTTTCGCCGGTGCGCATTCCGACCCGATCGCGGCCTGGCTTCGGTGCGGACCGGTCTCCGCGAAGCACACGATCATCAACGGACGCTTCGTCGTGCGCGATGGGGAACTCGTCAACGGTGACGTTGAGGAGCGGCTGCGCCAGCACCGCCGGGTTGCCGAGGCGATGCAGGCCGCCGACTGAGCCTCAGGCGTCGAGCCACTCGTCGATGAGCCGGCGGGCAATCGTCATCGGCGGCGGGATCATCGGAAAGCCGCGCCGGCCGAGCTGTCGGGATTCGGTGATCGCGTCACGGTCGAACCACTGCGCATCGTCCAGCTCCGTCGGATGGACGGCAAGATCCTTCGTCACTGCCGTCGCGTGGAAGCCGAGCATCACCGATGCCGGGAACGGCCACGGCTGCGACGAGCTGTAGCGGACGTCGCCGACCCGCAGACCAACCTCCTCGTACACCTCGCGGGCGACTGTGTCCTCAAGGCTCTCGCCCGGCTCGAGGAAGCCGGCGAGTGTCGAGAACATCCCCGGGGGCCACACCTTCTGGCGGCCGAGTACGCAGCGGTCGCCGTCGGTGACGAGCATGATCACGGCCGGATCCGTCCTCGGGAAGTGGTCAGCTCCGCACGAGTCGCAGTGGCGCTCATGGCCGGCCGCCCGCATCACCGTCGGCGAACCGCACACGCCGCAGAACCTGTGCTTCGCATGCCATGTGGTGATCCCACTGGTGAAGGCGAGGAGGTTGGCGTCGTCGACCTGCAACATGCCGGCCGCTTCACGAAGACCGGTGAGCATCGCGTCCTCATGCAGGCGATTCTCCAGCTCGGGCTTCGCCAGGTGTGACACGTCGAGCGCGAAATGGGCGACGCCCTCGATCACCCCCAACAGGATCGGACCGCCTCCATCGGTGATCAGTGCATGCGCCTCCGGGGCGGTGATCGAGGCCGACCGGTCCCCCCGCACAGCGAGGTGACCCTGCCAGTTCAGGTGCACACGGGCGCTGCCATCGGTCCACTGCTCGAGAACCCATACCTCGTCCTTGCGGCGATCGCTGAGACGATCGAGGGAGCCGGTTGCGAGCGAGTTCGGTCGGATGGAGGCCACTCGGTGACTGTACGTTCTCGCCCCGTGGGAACCACATCGCCAGGGGATGAGCTCGTGGATGTCGTCGATGCCGAGGACACCGTTCTCACCACCGTCACGCGCCGAGAGATGCGGGCGGGTGCCCTTCGTCATCGCGCCGTCTACTTGCTGGTGGTCTCGGCGGCAGGCGAGCTGCTGGTCCATCAGCGTTCGTTCGACAAGGATGTGTGCCCCGGCTGGTGGGACGTCGCGGCCGGGGGCGTGGTGGCCAGCGCAGAGTCCTATGACGAGGCGGCATCGCGCGAGCTGTTCGAGGAGCTCGGCATCGCGGCTCCCCTTGAGCTGCTGGGCCGAGGCGTGTTCGACGATCCTCTCGTCCACATCGTCGGCCGGGTCTACCTGGCCCGCCACGACGGCCCGTTCGAGTTCTCCGACGGCGAGGTGATCGCCGCCGAATGGATCGCGCCCGACTTGCTCCCGGCACTGCTGAGCGAGCGGAAGTGGTGCCCCGACAGCGTGGCCTTGGCGCTGCCGC
>JAYUDQ010000132.1:0-2481 GCA_043739745.1 Acidimicrobiia bacterium
CCGACGGGTGCCATGGGGGTGACGTTCATACCGACGAGCATCATGTCGTTGCGGTCCGCCCCGGAGAGCTCCGAGGAATATCGCACACAGATGTTCGTATGGCGGTCGAACGGCGTCCGTGGAAGCGCCTCGGTGCGAAGCGGGATCACCAGCGAGCACAGGGGATGGTCCTGGAGATGCCGGCCGACGGGCAGTTGGGCGATCGACCCTTCAGGCCCGATGCCCGAGCGCAGCAGGATGGCGGGGGAGTGCACCGCGCCGGCACAGAGCACCACCTGGCCGGCATGGACAGTGGTCCACTCGCCGTCGAGGTGGACGCGCACGCCGACCGCTTCGCCCCCTTCGATGATCACGCGGTCGACGAGCGCGTCCCCGCGGATCGTGAGGTTCGCCCGATCTCTCGCCGGCTCGAGGTAGGCGTCGTTCGCCGTGACCCGTTCCTCCCTGACCGGATCGCCGTTGATGGCGTAGGGGGAGACGCCGGACCCATACGGCGCATTGTGGTCCGCGCACCAGGGATGGCCGGCGGCGAGGGATGCCTCCCCCATGGCCCGATCCACCGCTCCCCACCGCTCGCGCGGCAGACGGAACACGGGAAGCGGACCGGCCGTGCCGTGCCACGGATCTGCGCCGAAGTCGTGATCGGTCTCAAGTTTGCGATAGCAGGGCAGCATGTCGTCCCAGCCCCAGCCCGCGATTCCCCAGCCGTCGTGGTCCTCTGGCAGCGCCCGGATGGCCAAGATCCCGTTGATCGTCGAGCTGCCGCCAAGGCCCCGTCCCCGCCAGAACGGCTCCGGCTGCTGCGCTGCCGTGCGTCGGGCCCGGAGCTCGGGGTACTGGAGCTCGGCGAACTTCTCCTTGGCGATGACGAGCCCGGGGTTGAGCGATCGGACCTCGCTCGCGGCATCGGCTGCCCGCCAGTCGGGGCCGGCCTCAAGGAGGAGAACGGTCGTGGCGTTGTCCTCGCTGAGGCGCGCGGCCAACACCGAACCGGCCGAACCGGCGCCCACGATCACCCAGTCGAATGTGTTCTCCCTCACCAACGAACACTCGCACGCGTAAGCCGTCGGGGTCGCCGGTCTGTCGCTGCCGTCACTTCGTGTCCGCCGGCCGTTCCTTGTAGGGTCCGGCGAGAAGAGACCGATCTTGACCGAAGGGAAGCAAACATGGCTGGTGGCGCGCTGAAGATGTCGAACATGGACGACCTCGACCTGAGGATGTCCGAGAAGGTCCGCCCGCTCTACGACGCCGTGGTGAAATTCATCGCCGAAGAGGTCGAGCCGATCACCGCGGAGTTCCATCACCTCGGTGAGAACCGCAAGGAGCGCTGGAGCTGGGCGCCCGGTCAGCTGGAGCTCCTGCAGGGTGCGAAGGACAAGGCCAAGGCGCAGGGCCTCTGGAACTTCTTCCTCCCCAATGCCGAGACGGGTGAGGGACTCAGCAACCTCGACTACGCGTTCATCGGCAACGAGCTCGGCAAGAACCGCCTCGCGTCGGAGTGCCTCAACTGCTCGGCGCCGGACACGGGCAACATGGAGGTCATCGAGCGGGTCGGCACACCGGAGCAGAAGAAGCAGTGGCTCGAGCCTCTGCTGAATGGCGAGATCCGCTCCGCCTATGCCATGACCGAGCCGGGCGTCATGAGCTCCGATGCGAAGCAGATCCAGACCGCTGCCGTGCTCGACGGCGACGAGTGGGTCATCAACGGCGAGAAGTTCTACATCTCCGGTGCCGGCGATCCGCGTTGCAAGGTGATGATCACGATGGTGCGCACCAACAAGGACGCGGACACGTACAAGCAGCAGTCGCAGATCCTCGTGCCGATGGATGCGAAGGGTGTCGAGATCGTCGGCCCGATGTACGTGTTCGGTGCCGACGACGCGCCCCACGGGCACATGCACATCCGCTTCAACGACGTCCGTGTCCCGAAGGCGAACGTGCTGTGGGGCGAGGGCCGCGGCTTCGAGATCTCGCAGGTCCGCCTCGGCCCGGGCCGCATCCACCATTGCATGCGCTCCATCGGTGCTGCCGAGCGGGCCATCGAGCTGATGGTCGACCGTGGCATCAGCCGCGAGGGCTTCGGCAAGAAGCTCATCAATCTCGGCAAGAACATGGAGGTCGTGTCGCGGGCCCGCATCGAGGTCGAGGCCATGCGGCTCATGGTGCTCCGGGCCGCAAAGGCCATGGACACGCTGGGCAACGCCGAGGCCCGTGTGTGGGTCAGTGCGGTCAAGGCCATGGTGCCGGAGAAGTGCTGCGACATCATCAACGAGGCGATCCAGATGCATGGCGCGGCTGGCATCTCACAGTGGTTCCCGCTCGCCGACATGTGGCACAGCCAGCGCACGCTGCGCCTCGCCGACGGCCCCGACGAGGTCCACCACCAGGTCGTCGCCCGCGCCGAGGTCAAGAACCGCCAGTCCGACGTCTCTGCGGGCAAAGCGGCCTCGCAGCACATGACGTCGGGCCCGACCTTCAGCG
>JAYUDQ010000133.1:0-2477 GCA_043739745.1 Acidimicrobiia bacterium
GTTGCGGGCCCCCAACTTCCCCGATCCGGAAGCCGACCGCGGCGATCATCGGTTCGCGTACTCGCTCTACCCACACCTCGGCGACCTCGGGACGGCGGACGTGATCGCCGAGGCAGCGCGCCTGAACCAACCGGTGATCGTCAGGCGCGGGAGCGTGGCCAGTGATCAGGCAGCGGGACCGTTGACAGCCGTCACGTCATCGTCTCCAGCCGTCGTCGTCACGGCGTTGAAGCTGGCCGAAGACGGCAGCGGCGACATCATCGTGCGCGCCTACGAGTCCCGGGGGGGACGGGCGACGTCGACCATCACCACGGCGTTCGAGACGACCAGCGTGACGGTCTGCGACTTCCTCGAGTCGCCCCTCGACGAGGAAGCCGACACAGCTCATCTGGACGGCGAGGACATCGTCGTCGATCTTCGTCCGTTCCAGATCATCACGTTGCGCCTCGCATAGCCACGTCGGGGGCGAACTCACGCAGATCCCGGGCTCGGGACGAGCGATATGGTCGGGGGATGCCTGTAGCCATTCTTGCCGGTCCGCTCGGATGAGCCGACCGGCCACCCTTTGGATCGCTGTCGCCCTTGTGTTCGCCACCGCTGCGTGCTCGTCGAATGCGACACCGGCGACCACGTCCGTGACGCGAGGGTCGAGTGGCGGCGCGGTCATGGCCGTCGCAACGACTCCGGTTGAAACCGCTCCAGTCGCCAGCGCGACCGCTCCAGTCGACAGCGCGACCGCTGATGCTGACCGCGCGACCGTCGTTTCGTACACGATCCAGCAGGCCATCAAGCTCGGGTATCAGCTCGACGCCGCGTGTGTGGCAAAGGTCGTCGCCCAGCTCAGTGGCGCCGATGCAGCAGTCCTCGCGGCCGGCACCGAGAACACCGCGCCTGACGCCACCTCACCCGCGCTCAGTGATGCGGGTACCAAGCTCGGTGACACTGTCATCGACTGCGCCAAGAGCAGCACCAACACCGCGCTCGTCGCCAAGGCCGTTGCGTCGGTCTTGGCCTCGCCCGGCGGGGGTGACCTCGACAAGGTCTGCGTCCAGCGAATCATCGCCAAGCTCTCCGACCAGCAACTGCAGGCGGTGGTCAACTCGGCCACCGATTCCACCGATCCGCAGTTGCAGCCGATCGGGGCCTCGTTGTTCCAGTGTCTGCCGCCGAGCGAGTCATTGGTTCCCTGACTCGCGCAGCGTCCATGACGGCGGGCAATGTGAAGCGCGAACGACGGCGCCCGGGCGTCGCTGCTTTAATTCCAGGATGGACTCGAAAAGCAACGCCACACGGGCGCCACATGTTCAGCGCGAGCGTCATCGAGGCGAACGGGCGGGTTGGCTTCGGGCGGCCGTTCTGGGAGCCGATGACGGCATCGTCTCGGTCGCCAGTCTCGCCATCGGGGTGGTCGCATCCGGAGCCTCCCGAACCGCTGTGGTCGCCGCCTCTGTGGCTGCCCTGGTGGCCGGCGCAATGTCGATGGCCGCTGGTGAGTACGTCTCCGTCAGTTCACAGCGCGATACAGAACTGGCCGATCTGGAGCGTGAACGCGACGAGCTCGACGACGACCCTGCTGGCGAGACACGAGAACTGGCTGCGATCTACCGCCACCGGGGTCTGCCCGCCGAACTCGCCACGCAGGTTGCCGTTGCGCTGATGGCCCACGATCCCGTCGAGGCGCACGCTCGCGACGAGTTGGGCATGCACGACCACACCAGGGCCCGGCCCGTGCAAGCAGCATTCTCGTCTGCGGCGAGCTTCGTGATGGGTGCGCTCGTCCCGCTCCTGGCCCTGCTCATCGTGACAGGTCACCTTCGAGTACCCGCACTGGTCGCTGCATCGATGACCGCCCTGTTGCTGCTCGGAATAGCAGGAGCAAAGGCCGGTGGCGCCAGTCTCTGGCGAGCAGCGGTGCGCGTCGGGATGTGGGGCGGCGCTGCAATCGCCGTGACCGCACTCGTTGGTCACCTCTTCCACACGACGGCCGGATAGCAATACAGGCTTCCGGGCGCGACGGGCCCCGCGTAGTCGAATCAGTCGGTCCGCGTGCCGGGGCCCGAGGTTGACGGACTGTGCGAGATAGCCGCACAGCACGGTCTTCATCTGGTCGTGGGTGCCATCGAACGGGTCGGGTCAACGCTGCATTGCGCCACTGTGACAATCGACGACCAGGCTGTCGTGGCCGGTTGGCGGCGCACGCTGATCCCAATCGGGACCGAGCAACTCGTGTGGGGTCGCGGTGATCGCTCGATGCTGCGGGTCGCCGTAACGAGGCTCGGGCGTGTTGCTGTGGCAATTTGTCGCAGAATCTGATGCCCGTGCTGCGGTTGACGTTCTGCGCCAAGGCTGTCGACATTTGGTGCGCACCGACTGCGGATGCCCTCGATGCCCAGCTGGCGACGACGCGACACATGACGTGACGCCCGATCGGGTGTCGGGGTTTGAGTTCGTTCTGGTGCGTCCTACTGCGCTGGCAA
>JAYUDQ010000134.1:0-2476 GCA_043739745.1 Acidimicrobiia bacterium
TCGGCCCCAACGAACACCGAGGACTGACCCCGCTGTTCTGGACCCACATCAACCCCTACGGCCGCTTCCAACTCGACATGACCACCCGCCTCGACCTCAACCAACAGGCCCGAGACTCCATCCTGTAGCTACTTTGCGGGCAGGGACAGCTTCGGGAGTACTGGGCCATCATCCGCTGCTGGCACCAGGGGCCGACGCCATTGCCGCCTACCACGACCTCCAGCATGCGTACCCCGATGAACTGTTGACGCCCGATCCCGAGACTTGCGAGCCGATGAACGTGTCGCACCTCCAGCCGCGCTCGATCGAGGACCTGCAACGCCGCCACGTCGGTCTCCGGCGCATTCGGAGCTGAGCATGGGCGTGATGGGCCGCACCCCGGACTAGATGAACGTGACCCTTGCCGGGTTCGCCGACGACCGCACCCGCTGGGCCGGCCCCGATGCCATCAACGCCGAGGGCTTCGAGAACCTCGTGGCGTTCCAGAAGCGACTGCGTCGCGACGACCTGTCGCTGACGCACACGATCATCCACCCGACCGTCGACAAGGCGAGGGACGCCAACTTCGCCGAGAACCCGGTGCCGCTCCACAAGGTCGGAGAGACTGCCCACTCGATCGTCGTGCGCGGCTGCCGCTGCTCGCCACCCTCGCCCCCTACGCAGATGAGCAGACGGTCTACCCGTCCACACCGCTTCCGCCCAGCGCGACCGACTACGCGCTCTCGTTCACGATTCCGATGGATGCACCCGGTCTTGTGTTCCTGTGCCGAGACAGCGGCCTGCGGCCAGGTGCGGACCCGGTCGACTCGCCGTTCTCCACCCGCTTCGACGAGCAGGACGCGCTGTGCATCTTCGGCAACGTCGAGATCCCCAAGCGCGACGTGTTCATCAATAGCAGCGTCGAGGTCTACAACCAGGTGATGGGTGGGTCGTCGTGGTGGCCGAACATCATGCAGCAGACAACCATACGTGCACTTACCAAGCTCGAGTTCACCTACGGCCTCCTGGTCCGTATGGCCGAGGCCGTGAACGACACGTCCGAGCGAACGATGGAGCTGCTCGGTGAGGTGCTCGGCTACATCGAGGTCACCCGCAACGCGATCCTCCTCTCGGAGCTCAACGCCAAGACGTGGGAGGAGGGCGGCGTGTACCCCGAGGCCCGGGCGCTGCACCCGATGCGGACCCTGCTCCCCGACTGGTTCACGCGGGTCAACGACATACCTCTCATCGGCGAAGACGAACCGGATGTCATCACACCGCCACTACTCCGAGGCGAACCGTCGCCGAGGGAACGAGGTCGTCGACAAGCTCCTCGCCGACGCCCGGGCTCGCTGAGGACGGAGCAATCGGTCACGCGAAGCGGGGCATCACCTTCTCTGCGAACAGCTCGAGGCTGCGGTTCAGCTGCGACGGAGGGTGGATGCCCTGAGGCAGGAGCAGCATGACCTCGTTGAAGGGAACCACGTCGAGGGCGGCCTCGATGGCCCGGCTGATCGTGTCGGGACTGCCGACCAGCAGACGGGCCATCGGCTGGCCGAACGGCACCGACCACGAGTCGAAGAACCACGTCGGATCCTCGATCTGCGCGAATGCCTTGTCGTCGGTGTCGGCACAGATCATGAACCCGCCCCAGCACGCCTGCTCGCCGGGAACGACGGTGCGTCCGTAGCGCGCGGCGGTTTCGTCGTAGGCATCCCAGATTGCCCGCAACAGCTCGGGCCCACCGCCGAGCACGATCGACTTTCCGCCGTAGCGGCCCCAGAACGCAGCGGTCCGGGCCGAGCCGGTGAAGCCCGAGTAGATGCGTGGATGCGGCGACTGGAACGGGCGAGGTGCGATGCCGGTCGTCGTCACGTTCATGTCTGCGTCGATGCCTTGGCCGTAGCGGCTGTAGACCTCGTGGACGTGCGGGTTGCGGTCGAGGTTCGGGAACGTCCAGAACTCGCCGTCGTAGCGGAACGTCTCGTTGCGCAACGCGGTGAAGACGATGTCGACGTACTCCTCGAAGTACCGCCGGTTGCGCTCGTCCTCCGCCTGGTTCTTGTTCCACGGGCCGACGGCGCCGACATCCATCACCTTGAAGTTCTCGACCCACCGAGATTGGTAGCCGCGGACCAGCCCGACGCGAAAGCGGCCCTGGTGCATGTGGTCGAGGGTGGCGATGTTCTCGGCGACCCGGAGCGGGTTGTGCGTCGTCGACACGAACCCACACGTGAGGATGTCCATCCTCGTGCGGAACTGGCCCAGGTACATGGACATGGCGCACGGGTCGTTGATGATCTCGAATCCTTCGACCTGCAGGTGGTGCTCGGGGTGCCCGAGCGCCGCGTACCCGGCTGCGTCGGCGGTGCGCACGAGATCGGCCAACTCGCCGAGCATCCGCTGGTACAGGTCGTTGCGCAGGCCGGCACGACCGGCCTCGAGCTCGGCCCGCCGTCCGATCGTGCCGTAGACGAAGAGATCGAACTCCATGGTC